>JAFUZB010000388.1 GCA_017476845.1 Clostridia bacterium | reverse complement strand
GAGATACAGAAGGCGATCACCTTACAGCGGCTCACATTGATGGAGGAGGCGCGCACCATCTCCTCGTTGTCCCCCACGGCCCGGATGCACATACCGATATGGGTATGGAACAGAAGGATAATCAATGCAGTGACAAGGATGGCAAACACGATGGGCAGCGCGGTCATCGCATCATTCTTGGAAAGGAAGGGAATGAGCTTGAAGAGTGTGTTTGCGCGCACAAGCGAGAGGTTAGGCGATCCGCCGAGGACCATCAGGTTGACAGAGTACAGCCCGCTCATGGTGATAATGCCGCAGAGGATCGGATGGATCCGGTAGCGCGTCTGCAAAAGCCCTGTCACTGCGCCGGCACATGCCCCGGCGAGCATGGCCGCGGGGATGGCGAGGATGGGGTGTCCGACTGCCGTGACGGCTGCGGACACGGAAAGGCCGAAGGCAAAGCTGCCCTCGGTGGTGAGATCCGGGATGGAGAGGATCCGGAAGCTGATATAGATGCCCAGCGCAAGGATGCCGTAGAGGAGCCCGAGCTGCAGGGAACCGATAAAGAGTTTCATAGCATGCCAGCCTTATGTGTATTTGGGTAATGAAAAAAGGGGAAAGGCTTACGGGGTATCCCCGTAAGCCGGACAAACTTAGTTGGCACTCAGGTACTGGATTTCACCGAGCTCGGAGAGCGATTCGGGAAGGGTGATACCAAGGGCTGCGAGGGTATCGCTGTTGACGGAGACGATATCGGCGGGCACGACCTCGGCGGGAATCTCGGAGACGGGGGTACCCTTAAGGACCTGGTCTGCGATCTTGGCGGTTTCCTTGCCGATGAAGATATCGCTCATAGCGAGGGTGGCAAGGCAGCCGGAGGCGACGGTGGTGGCGGAGCAGGCATAGGTGGGCACGCCGGCCTCGGTGGCCATTTCGGCGAGGATATCTACGGCGGCCTGCACGACGGAGTCATTGGCGACGAAGATGACATCGGCACCCTGGTCGAGGACGGCCTGGGTTGCGGTCTGGACCTCACCGGAGTTGGCGACGGTCTTTTCGATGTAAGCGTAGCCGTTGGCATCCAGGAATTCCTTGGCGGAGACCATGGCGTTGACGGCGTTGACTTCGCTGGTGGAGTAGATGAGACCGAAGGTCTTTACGTCAGGGGTGATCTGCAGGCCCACGGAGATGATATCGCCGCTGGGGATGGCATTGGAGGTGCCGGTGGCGTTCATGTCCGGGGTATCCAGGGCGCTCATGACGCCTGCGGCCACAGGGGCTGCGACGGAGCAGAAGACGTTGGGAATATCGGACTCCAGACCGACGAAAGCCTGGGTGGGCGGGGTGGCGATGGTGAAGACGAGGTCATAGTCGCCGTCTGCGAAGTTCTGGCAGATGGTCTGGAGGTTAGTGGCATCGCCCTGGGCGTTCTGATAGTCGATGGTCAGGTTCTCACCCTCGACATAGCCGAGCTCGGCGAGGCCTTCAATGATACCGGTCTTCATGTCAAGGAAGGCGCCGTTTTCGATGAGCATCACGATGCCGACCTTGTACTGCTTTGCCTCCTCGGCACCGGAGGTGACGAGCACGGCGAGGGAGAGAGTGAGGACGAGCAGGATCGAGATAAGCTTTTTCATGGTTTCTTCTCCTTTGCGTTATGGATTTTGTGCGTTGTATTCCTGAAGCCTGCGGAAGGCGTCCGCAAGCATTTCAAGCGTGATAGGATAGGGGTTATGGTCGATGTCGTGCATGGATGTGACCACGGGGAGAACGCGCGTGAGATCGTCTTCGGTCACGCCGATATCCGAAAGCCTTGTGGGAAGAGAGACGGAGCGGTTGAAGGCATACATGGTCCGGAACATCTCCTCCTGTCCGTCCACGAGAAGGAGCAGCAGGACGCCGAAGCCCACCACCTCGCCATGGAGATGATCTGTCTCAATCTTCAGCTCCGGGAAGGCCGTGAGCGCATAGAAGATGGCGTGGGCCAGGCCGGTATTGTAGTCGATGATCTTGTCTGCCGTGAGGAGGATGGAGGCGATGCCTGTGGTCACGATGATGGTCAATATGACCTGTGTCAGGTCCTCGGTCACCTTCTTTTGCAGGTGATCCTGATAGGCCTTTGTACCATACTGGAGCAGGGGATCCAGGCACATCCGGCTGACCGAGACACCCAAGGCATGATAGTAGGCAAGGGTGTCGCCGCGGCTGGACATGGTAGATTCAAAGTACTTGGCGTAGGTGTCCCCGAGACCTGCCCAGAGATAGCGCGGGGGCGCTGCGGCGATGACCGAGGCATCGATAAAGGTGTGGGTCGGGGGTGCAGGGAGGAAGCAGGGGCCGGCGAAGCTTCCGTCCGGATGATAGAGGATGGAGACCGCCGTGCAGGCGGCGCAGGTGCTTGCAATGGTGGGGAAGGCAAAGACCGGCTTTCCGAGACGAAGGCCCAGGGCCTTGCCGGTGTCCAGCGCCTTACCGCCGCCGCAGCCAAAAATCATGTCGGCCGCAAGGACTTCCTTCTTTTCTGCCAAGGCTTGGATGTTCTCCTCTGTGGCCTCCCCGCCGTACCAGAGGCGTCCGAGGATTTCGATGGGGCCGGAGGCTTTCACGATCTTATCCGCGATGGCATCCATGGCACGGTGGCCGCCGATGATGACCGCCCTCTTCCCGTAGGGAGCGCATATCCTGGGGATATTGGAGAGCACATCGGTCCCGATGGAATAGGCCGGAAGGCGCAGGGAGTATTCGGGCATGGAGGCCATCAGAGGTACACCTCCTCATGGGCGGGAAACTCCAGGCTGTCCGCTTCGCAATCAAAGGAGGCGATCTGTTCCACATGCGGGTTGTAGCGCTCCCCGATCGCCTTGTGCAGCGGATGCTGCAGGTATTTGGGAAGTGATGTTTCGTCTCTAAGAAGCAGCTCGATGAGCACGGTCATATTCTGGGGACGATCGATGCAGTTGCGGGAGACCCGGACGTCCAGCACGTCCTCGGGGAGGGCCTCTCGGATGGCATCAAAGGTAGCGATATAGTCCTGTTCGGCCGCACGATCAAAGATACCGTCTTTCAGGCGCATCATGACAAAATGGTGAATCATGGTATGTCCATCCCTTCAAATCAGCGTTGGGGCAAAACGGGAAGAAAAGAGAAAGACCCTGTCCTTCTTCTTCAAAGGACAGGGCCTGAAGCCTTGCGGTACCACCTTTGTTGACCACGCATTGTGATCCACTCATCCAGGAATGCCAACACATTCCGTGCCTTTAACGCAGGCATACGGTCCGGCTAGAGGCCTGTGCCCTTCACCTTTCCCTCGGCGGTCCATTTGCCGTGCCGCTTTCTGTCGGTTTCCAGCTGCCCCGACTCTCTGGGAGTGCGCACTACGGTTTGATCTCCGCGTCTTCGGTTTGATTTCGTTCCAAATGCTACAAAATGGGGCGAAAGCTGTCAAGGGAAGAAGTTGTTCTTCCGGTGTTTTTCTGAAGACTTAAACGTTTAAGTCTCTGTTCATACAACCCGCTCACAGATGTGCATTGAAAGCGCAAAAAAGGCAGGAAATCCAATGTAAAAAAGGTTTGACAAGGCCTTGCACTTCCCCTATAATCCAAAAATGCATTGATGGGTTTTCCCTTCGATGAACTCTGTGTGTGGAAAAAACGAAAATCCCAACAGAGAAAGCTGAAAAAGAAAAGGAAAAGCTGGGAAAATGAGCAGACATGGGAGCTCCAGACGCTCCATGACACTTCGTGCTCTCGCCTTTCTCCTTGCACTGGCTCTGATCGCAGGTGTCGGCTACTTTGTGGGCGAGCGCCTGGAGAAGGAGAGCGTACAGGAGGAACGTGCCGTTATGTCCGAGGGCTTTGGCCGCTATGAGGAGAAGATCAGCGCGGGCAAGACCTATTACAAGAAGACCGGGCTGACGACGCTTCTGTTCATGGGTGTGGACAGAGACATTACCAAGGAGAGCAAGGGTATCTCCTACCGCAGCGGCGGACAGGCGGACTTCCTGCTGCTGATGGTCATTGATCACGACAGCAAGGTGATCCGTCAGCTGCAGATTGAGCGTGACACCATGGCACGCGTAGATGTCCTGACGATCCTGGGCGCCTACGGCGGAAGCAAGATCATGCAGATCTGCTTAAGTCACGGTTTCGGCAAGGATCAGACGGCCTGCTGCGAGAATGCGGTGACGGCAGTAAGTCGCTACCTGGATTCGACCCCCATTGACCTGTACATGGCGGTGGATTACTCGGCGGTAGACAAGATCAACGAGATGCTTGGCGGTGTCACTGTCACCCTCCAGGACGACTTCTCGGAACTGGATCCGGAGATGACGCTTGGCAAGACCATGCGTCTTGTGGGACATCAGGCAGAGCTCTTTGTCCGGTCTCGTATGACGATTGGCGACGGAACAAACGCCTCGCGCCAGCTGCGTCAGCGCGCCTGGATGAATGGGGCCATCGACCTTATGCGCCAGAAGGTCAAGAATGATCCTAATTACTTCGAGACCTTCGTGGAGACCCTGGGCGACCAGATGACCACAAACATCGTCGAGGGACGTCTCATCAACGAGTTCAATCGGGCGTGGCAGTACCAGATCGTCCCGGTGGAGCAGATTCCGGGAGAGTATACGATCGGTGAGGACGGATTTGTGGAGTATCATACCGATCCGGAAGCTGTGATCGCCTGGATTGTAGATGCGATGTATCGACCTGCGGAAGAAAGCTGAAAGGAAAGTGGAAACGAATGAGCAATATTTCCAACGAGCAGCAGATCAGCGTGAACAACAAGCTTGCCCTGCGCCAGCATGAGGATGATGCAGCTGTAGAGATTGACCTGGCGGAACTGCTGATCCGTATTCTGGACAGATGGTACTGGGTGCTGGTTGCAGCCCTGGTGGGAACGATCATTGCCGGTGTCTATACCTTCTATTTCGTGACACCTCTCTACCAGTCCACATCCAAGCTTTATGTGGTCAACTCCAAGAATTCGGCCATCAACCTGTCGGACCTGCAGATTGGTAACTACCTGGCCAAGGACTATCAGGAAGTGTTCACCAACTGGCACGTACACGAGCGCGTGATCGGGGAACTCAATCTTCCCTACACCTACACCGAACTCAACGGCATGGTGAAGGTTTCCAACCCCAGTGATACCCGTATCCTGTACGTCACCGTCACCAGCGCGGATCCCGAGGAGGCGCGCGCTATGGCGAACATGTACGCCAAGGTGGCGTGCGAATTCGTTGCTGTGAAGATGGACCAGGAGCAGCCCAATATCTTCGAGGAAGCCAGGCTGCCGATTGCACCTTCCTCACCCAATAAAACGAGGAATATCCTGCTGGGCTTCCTGCTTGGCGCGCTGATTGCCGTTGCAGTCATTACCATACGCTTTATCTCCGATGACCGTGTGCGCACACCCGAGGAGATTGACAAGCTTCTCGGCCTGCCCACACTGGGTGTTGTGACGGAGCAGGAATCCTTCCGTCACGGTACGCGCAAGACGGCCAAGAACAGGAAGAAGTAAGGAGGGTATACAAGCATGAAGAACTGTGTGATTCAGTCCATTGAGGATCTCGATTTTTCCGGAACTGAGGCGTTGAACTCCATCTGTACCAACCTCTCCTTTGTCGGCCGTGACATGAAGAAGTTTGCGATTACCAGCTGCACCGAGAATGAGGGCAAGAGCTCGATGACGATGCAGATCATGATGAACCTGGCCCGCCGTGGCAAGTCTGTGGTTCTGGTAGACTGCGACCTTCGCAAGTCCGTTATGATGCGCCATTTCAGCATTACGATGGACACCCCGGATGTCTTAGGGCTGGCCCATTACCTGGCCGGATACAATTCCTTAGATGATATTATCTATCAGACCGATGTTCCCGGCGCCTACTACATTCCGACCGGCCGCGACGTCATGAACCCGCTGCCGCTGCTGGATTCGACCTACTTCTCCGAGATGCTCGATGAGCTCTCCCGGCGCTTTGACATGGTGCTGGTGGACACGCCGCCTATTGGTATGGTGATTGACTCCGCTGTGGTGGCTAAGAGCTGCGACGGCACTGTACTTGTCATTCAGTACGCTAATCGCCGCAAGGGCGAAGTGGTGGATGCGGTCCGCAAGGTCGAGCAGTCAGGTACACCCGTCATCGGCTGCATTATCAACCGTGTGACTGTGCGCACCTTCTCCGAGCGCAACTATTACAAGAACCACTATTATTCTTACTCGCACTATGGAAAATCCGGATATGGTTACGGCTATGGTAATTCTCCGGACAAAGACAAGGACTGAGAGTAATGCAGCGAGCCGTGTCATTTGGCACGGCTCTTGCAGTTGGAGGAAATCATGAAGGTTCAGGATTTTGTATCTATCCTCGGTGCAGACTTTTTCACCGGAGTGCCGGATTCACAGCTCAAGGCGCTGTGCAATCATCTGATGCGCATCTACGGGGTGGACCCAAAGCATCATCTGATCGCGGCCAATGAAGGCAATGCTGCGGCGCTTGCGGCCGGGTATCACCTGTCGACAGGGAAGATTCCGGTCGTCTACATGCAGAATTCCGGGGAAGGGAATATCATCAATCCGGTGGCCTCCCTCTTAAGCCCCGATGTCTATGGGATTCCGATGATCTTCGTCATCGGGTGGCGCGGGGAACCCGGGGTGAAGGATGAACCGCAGCATGTGTATCAGGGAAAAGTCACGCTTCGTCTAATGGAAGACATGGATATACCGTGCGCTGTGGTTTCCCAGGATACCACCAAAGAGGCACTGGAGGAGACCATGTCGGACTTTCGGAAGGTTCTCCGGGAAGGACGGGATGTGGCTTTTGTCATCCGAAAGGGCGCACTCACAGAGGATGAAGCGGCAACGTACGGCAATCCGTATACACTGCTCAGGGAGGATGCCATTCGGGAGATCGCGGACTTTACCGGAGATGATCCGATTGTCTCCACCACGGGCAAGGCGAGCCGGGAACTCTTTGAGATCCGCGAGGCCCGGGGAGAAGGCCATGGGCGTGATTTTCTGACCGTGGGTTCCATGGGACATGCGAGCTCCATCGCGCTGGGCATTGCACTGCAAAGGCCGGAAGCACGCGTATGGTGCATTGACGGGGATGGTGCTGCGCTCATGCACATGGGTGCGATGGGAGTGATCGGAGCAACGGGTCCCCGTAACCTCATTCATATTGTTCTGGACAACCAGGCACACGAGACGGTAGGTGGTATGCCGACGGTCTCGGGAAAGATTCGACTGGACGAGATTGCTAAAGCGTGTGGTTACAGGAAGGTAATGCAGGCGCAGAGCAAAGAGGAGATCCGGGAAGCGCTTACAGCCTTAAGAGAAACTGAGGGCCCAGCCTTCCTGCAGGTGCATTGTGCGCTCGGAGCCAGAGCTGACCTTGGAAGGCCGACGACGAGCCCCAGGGAGAACAAGGAAGCCTTCATGCGGCACCTGGAGACACTCTGATGAAACTGCATGTGATGGCGAGTATCCCGGTGATTCTGGCGCTGCTGCTTGCAGGATTTGTAGGGATGCTCTTCCTGGAGATTCTTGCGGGAAAACGCAGACATATCTCTCTGGTGTACAGGATCGGATCAGGACTGTATCTTGTGATTTATGTCTGGTTGACCTTTCTCTCGCGCACTCCTGCTGCATCTGCCAGGATACGTCTTGAACCCTTTTGGAGTCTCAGACATATGTATACTGAAAAGGGGATTAGCCTGACCGTGGTGCGGGAGATGCTGTTGAACGTCCTTCTCTACATCCCAGTGGGGAGTCTTCTTTCAGGAAGTCTCTGGGACACCGCACATGCACGGAGAAATGCATTTCTCGCTGGCGCATGCTTAACTGTACTCACAGAGCTTTTGCAGTATCTGCTTCGCTTGGGACTTGCCGAGACAGATGATCTGATACACAACCTGCTGGGACTATTGCTTGGAATGGCGGCATACTGGGTGGCGGTACATACCGCCAGAGCGCTCGCAGGATAAACGGAACATACCAAAGAGCGAAGACAGAAATGAATGCTATCCACTTGCAATTGGCACAACACAGGGTGGTTTGGAATAGCTACCCTGTCGGGAATACTGCGCTTGCTTATTGACGTCTGATTTTGGAGCGATTGTGTCTGATAGAGGATCGGAATGTATTCCTTTCGAAGAGATATGCGAGGAGATATACGCAATAAAACCGCAACTTGACAGCAATACAAAAGTACGTATAATAAAAAGCGAAGAGCAGCGTACCGACGGCTGTTCCTCAGTTAGTTACTTGTCTTAATGTGGTCGTAAGACCACATGCAACCTGTCACTTGCCCGAGTGGCGGTTGCTTTTTTCATTTTGGTTCGTCCTTTTGTGGGTTTCACGAATGACGATCGTCACTGTGTATTTCCACACATGGAACGTAATCCTCAACGTCCTATCCCCCCCCTTTCGGTTCGGGAAGTAGGAACACCCGCCAGCCAACATACTCTTCGATAT
>JAFUZB010000387.1 GCA_017476845.1 Clostridia bacterium | reverse complement strand
GAACATTGATGAGATCTATGTGCTTCGTGCCTACACCATCTCCTATTTCTGCCTTTCGACACGGCCGATTACCCGGGCCAACTTTTCAGTAGGGGGTGCGCCTGAAATCAGACGCGGCTATCGAATCGGTGACGACTGTATTCATTGCGGTACATGTCAGAGCGTCTGCCCGCAGGGTGCGATCAGCGAAGGCGAACCGTTTGTCATTGACAGATCTCACTGTCTTGAGTGTGGAAACTGCATGGAGCACTGCCCGGTAGGGGCTATTGAACGATACTGAGGAGGCGAAAGGATGCGTGCTGTCCGTATTGCGGGGGTTACTCCCGCATCCCAGGTGACGCTCAGCGAGGTGCCTGTGCAAGCACCTCGTCCGGGCTGGGTACTGGTGCGGGTGCGTGCCTTCGGCATGAATCACTCCGAACAGATACTGCGCATGTCGGAGATTGAGATGCCCTATATCCGCAAACCTGTGATACCGGGGATTGAGTGTGTCGGTGAGATTGCAGATCCCTCCGATGGACCCTGGAGGAAGGGACAGAAGGTGGTAGCGCTCATGGGCGGCATGGGGCGGAGCTTTGACGGCAGTTACGCCGAGTATGCGCTGCTTCCCGTGCACCATGTGTTTTCAGTGGATACTGATCTTCCGTGGGCATCGCTTGCCGCAGTCCCGGAAACCTACTTTACGGCATGGGGAAGCCTGTTTGAAAGTCTGCGCCTCTGTCCGGAGGATACCCTGCTTGTGCGCGGCGCTACCTGCGCCCTGGGGTATGCAGCGATCACGCTGGCCAAAGCCCTTGGATGCAAGGTGATTGCGACGACCCACCGAAAAGAAAAGATCCCGCTCCTTGAGGCAGCAGATGAGGCTATCCTGGATGAGGGGAAGCTCTCGGGAAGACTTTGCGGCGTGACCCGGGCACTGGACCTTGTAGGTCCGAAATCCCTTCGTGATACCCTCCTTACAGTGGAAAAAGGCGGGATTGTCTGCGATACAGGCGTGCTCGGCGGAGTATATACGCTTTCGAACTTTGATCCCATCAAGGAAATTCCAAGTGGCGTCTACCTGACAGGCTTTTTCAGCAACAGTCCGACACAGGAAGTGATGGATGCTATCTTTGCCTTTATCCGCGAGCACCGTCTTGTGCCGGAGTATGGGGCGCGCTATGCTTTTGACGAGATCCGGGAGGCGTGTCTTGCGCAGGACCGGGGCGTAAGCGGAAAGATTGTCGTGGAGGTAGAAGGAGCATGAGAAAAAGACTGATGGCGCTTCTTCTGATGGTGACGCTATTCGGAGGTGGACTTCATATGGCACACGCGGAGGAGAGCACGCTTGCCTTCTTTCAAAGCCTAGATTTTACGGACGGCATCTCGGTGGTGCGTTTGATTTTCGAGCGTTTCCCGCTGCAGTATGCCACGACGCTTGGATTGGACGGAGAACCGCAGATTCGCCCGATCGAGTATAAGTTTGAGGAGGACGGTGTGCTCTACTTTGACACCGTGACCTTCTATACGTCCTATCAGGAACTGCTGAAGCATCCGAAGATTCAGCTGTGCATCTGCGATCAGGAAACGATGACCTATCTGCGTCTTGGCGGAACAGTGAATTTCACCTCGGATCCGGACATCATCAGCCGATGCTTTGATGCGTCACCTGTGCTTACGTCTCAGTTCGGTGAACATCGGGATGTGGTGATTGCCTATTACCTGACGGATGCGTGGGCAGAGTTTGTTTCCTTTGAACCATCGCTCCCAAGGCGCACCTATCAGCTGACAAACAAGTACGATACGGACAAGTGAAAAGGCCAAAAGCCAAAGGGCTGTACACAGCCCTTTGGCTTTTCAAATGCAATGTCATCTCAACCGTGCTATGAGTGAAAAACCGGGTTGATAGCCCGGTTGAGACATGTGCCGCAAGACAGTGTGCATACGCCTTCGACAATAGATGACCGTTGCCCATCATGCGGATAATGGTATGCCTGCTATCGACCTTTTGCCACAGGGGAGGCCATAAGCGAATGTCAGCATGGTCCGCTGCTCCCTTCGGGGAGCTTTTTTCTTGTGCCTGCGAGGTAAGGCGGAAACGCTTCACGCATTTCTGACCAGCTGCTGATAGGCTGTGCCCCATGACTTCATGGCATCTAAGATGGGCCGTAGCGTGCTTCCCAGGTCGCTTAATGCATACTCCACACGCGGGGGAACCTCCGGATAGACGGTTCGGGTGATGATACCGTCCTTCTCCATGGCGCGAAGATTGTCGGTGAGTACTTTCTGGGAGATACCGGGAATGGAACGGAGCAGCTCGTTGAAGCGCCAGGGACGTTCAAGTAGATTCCGTATAATCAGCAACTTCCATTTATTCCCGATCAGCTGGACGGTGGTTGCGACGGGACAATCGGGGAGTTCGGCTTTCGTAAGCATACATGCCTCCTGAATAATCTATTACATGCAAAATAGAATGTTACATTCAATATAGCATGCGTATCTAACATTGTCAATTGCAAACCATGACAGAAAATGCACATAAGGGATTGACAAGAATAGTTCGATGCATATAATTACACACGATAATTATCCAAGGTAATAAAATGCAGAAGGAGAGTGCAGTTATGGATGTCAAGCATGTCAAACTGTTGCTGGATGCTTGTCAGAGCGCCGCGCATCTAGATACCCTTCTTCCTTCACTGCCTGAGGGGGTAACACCCCGCTGTGTGCGGGTGATTGAGCAGATTGCACAAAAGACGGTTGTCAGTGGGAAGGTCAGGGTCAGCGATATCAGCGAAATGCTGGATGTGACCAGACCGGGGATCACGTTGGTGGTGCGGCAGCTCACAGAGATGGGATATGTCATTAAGGAACGGGATGCACAGGACAGTCGTGTAGTCTATGTCTCCCTCACGGAGGCGGGACAAGAACTGCACAAGCGGTACGTGTTGGATTACCATGCCCATCTTACCGAGGTGCTCTCTGAAATCGGGGATGAGGGAGCAGAAGAGATTGCGTCGGCTATCTCACGTGTTGTTCAACTGATCACAAGTGATACAAAGGCAAATCGTGCAGAATGAATCTGCACTTTGCACATAGAACCATTCCATCAATCATTTTTGGGAGGAAGACATCATGAAACGCACAACGATCCTGTCTGTTTTGCTCTGCTTGAGCCTGCTGGTCAGTATGTTTACTGTGCCAGCGATGGCGGATAGCTTCTCTGCCACCGAAGAAGGATTTGGCGGAGACGTCAAGGTCACCCTAACCGTTGAGGAGGGGAAGGTCACAGAGGTCACCATCGAAGGTGCTGGAGAGACCGAAGCGCTGGGCGGTGCGGCCATGCCGGTCATCGCAGAGGAAATTCTTACAGCGCAGTCTCCTTATGTGGATGCAGTCACGGGTGCCACTGTGACTTCCACTGCAGCTCTGGCGGCAGCAGAGAAGGCATTTGCATCTGCAGGACTGAACGTCGAGAAGCCTGAGGAGATCAAGGGCGAGGATGAGGAAGCCGAGGCCGATGTGGTCGTCATCGGCATGGGGGCTTCGGGTACCTTTGCCGCTGTCTCCGCAGCGGAGAACGGTGCAAAGGTGATCGGGATTGAAATGACCAGCGGCCTTGGCGGCATGGGCAATGCGGCACAGGGCATGTTCGCCATCGATTCGGTGCTGCAGCATGAACGCTACGGTGATGATCTGGGAACGGATGAACAGTACTGGTTTGAGCACATTTTTGACCGCACCCAATATCTTGGAAACGGCAAACTGATCCGCACCCTGGTAGCGGAGAGTGCAGAGACCGTGCAGTATGTGCTGGATCATGACATCGCTATGTATCTCTCTGCGATGCCCCAGCAGATCGCGCATTTTGACGAGACGGTTGTCTATCATCGTTGGAACAATACCCAGCCCTTTGTGCACATGGCTGAATACATCGAGAAGAATAATGTGGACGTGCGCTTCGGTACCCATGCCGATGCTCTGACGAAGGCGGAAGATGGTTCCTGGGTTGTTACCTGCACCAAGGCAGACAACGGGACACTCACCGTGCATGCCAAGGCTGTTATCATGGCAACTGGTTCGTTTGCCGGAAATGAAGCGATGATGCGCGAAGCCCTCGGTGATGATGTATATGAAGCAGCTTTTGTCATCGGCGGATGCGATGGTACAGGGCTGCAGATGCTCTACGACAATGGTGCCGCCAAGGGTGAACTGCTGACCATGAATCATGGTGTCGGTCCGCGCGCTGCCTCCACTCCTGACGGCGGAGCGATCAAGGTGGCTACGCAGCTGACCATGAACACTCCTATCCTCTGGGTTAACCGCCAGGGCGAACGTTTTATGAATGAGGATCTGCTCAAGGATACTGTCGAATTCTCCTCTGCGGTACTCGCTCAAGGCGGTTACGCATATACCATCGTGGATGAGGCAACTGTAAATCGCTGGGCGGACGACAGCTATGAAAACACTGGTTCCTGGATTCATTATTGGGATCAGAACGGCATGCTGGATGAGAACGGTGAACATACGATCTATCATGCCCCCATCAGCAAGGAAGACTTTGTGAGTGACTTTGCGGTCCTCACAGAGAGCGGTGATGGCATTGTCGCTAATACGCTTGAGGAAGCAGCTGCGTTCATCGGATGTGACAGTGAGGTACTGAAGACCACTGTGGAGAACTACAACAGCTATGTCAAATCAGGAAAAGATGACGAATTCTTCAAGTCTGCGGAGTCTCTCCTGTGGACCGTTGAGGAAGGCCCCTTCTATGTAACCAAAGGCTACAATGCTGTGCTTGGTGCCTTGGGCGGCGTTAATGCCAACGAGAAGTTGGAAGTGCTGACGAAGGAGGACCATGTGATTCCCGGACTGTATGCTACAGGCAACAATCTCTCAGGCATTTCCGTGGCTGCCTACGGTAATGTTGAAGGCGTAGGTCTGAGCACTGCGCTGACCACCGGTCGTCTTGCCGGTGTGTATGCCGCAGAATATGCGCAGAAATGATCTACGGAATATAAGGTCAAACGCAAAAGTCAAAGAAGAACGGATACCGTCTACTACAGATGGTGTCCGTTCTTCTTTGGTTGTGGGACAATAGTATTGGACCATCCCTTTTCACCAAGTTTTCATCTTTGTCCCATTGACAGTCTACTGGATATCCATAGAATATCTCACGAGGTGAGAATCTTGCCTGATGAGGTATTTTTTGCAGAGGCAGCTGACCGACTTCTGGGCCTTGTACATCAATCCAGACACAGGGCGCTCCAGCAGAACATGCACAGGATGCGTGTGGGAGAGCAGGGGATGCTGATCTATCTGGCCAACCAGCCCGGAGCGGTTACGGCCGGTCAGATCGCGAGGGACATGCAGATCGGATCGGGCGGTGTGGCCAACATGCTCAATATCCTGGAAAAGAAGGGATATGTTTCCCGATCCATGAGTTTGCATGACAGGCGCAGCGTGGTTGTCGCCATATCGGAGGAGGGACGCGAGGTCGTGGCGGAGAAGCGCCGTGAGGTGCGCAACACAACGGCGGCGATCCTCTCAGAGCTTGGTGAAGCGGACACACGGGAGCTTGTGCGCATTATGGGGCGGCTCATTGAGATCACCGACCGGCGGATATGCGCGCAGGAGAGTACAGATGAGAAGGAGTGTACCTGACAGATGATGAAGCTATTACGATTCATGCGCAAGCAGGACAGGTTATTTGCCCTGCTCTGTGTTGCGCTTGTGGCGGGACAGGTCTGGTTTGACCTGACCATGCCGGACTTTATGAGCGATATCACAAGGCTCATTGTGACGCCCGGCTCCGCGATGAAAGATATCTGGATTGCAGGAGCCAAAATGCTCCTGTGTGCGCTTGGCAGCGCCGGCCTTTCCGTGATTGTAGGCTATTTTGCGGCGCGCCTTGCGTCCAACTACAGCTTTACCATTCGCGAGAAGGTTTTCCACAAGGTAACGGATTTTGGCAGTGAGGAAATCAAGAAGTTCTCCACCGCAAGCCTGATTACCCGCACCACCAACGATATCACCCAGATTCAGATGCTGGTGGCGATGGGACTGATGATGATGATCCGTGCCCCCATCATGGCTGTATGGGCGGTGCTCAAGATTGTGGGCAAGAATTGGCAGCTCTCTGTGGTGACAGCGATCGCGGTGGCCATCATTGTCACGGTGATCCTCATTCTCATGCGTCTTGTGCTTCCCAAATTCCGCATCATCCAAAAGCAGATTGACGATGTCAACCGAGTGACAAGGGAGAACCTGACCGGACTTCGCATTGTGCGTGCCTTCAATGCCGAAAATTACCAGGAGGACAAGTTCGAGACAGTGAACAATAACCTCATGGTAACACAGCTCTACACCACGCGGCATATGGCGATCCTCATGCCGGTGATTTCCATGGTCATGAGCGGACTTTCCCTTGCGATCTACTGGGTCGGAGCTTCTTTGGTCAACGATATCCCCCTCAAGGGGCTTGCTGCGATCACAGAGCGCGTCACATTGTTCAGTGATGTGGTTGTCTTTTCCTCCTATGCCATGTATGTGGTCATGTCCTTCATGATGCTCATCATGATCTTCATGATGCTTCCCCGTGCACAGGTATCGGCTGCACGTATCAACGAGGTACTCGAGACCGAACCCAGAATTCAGTCCGGCCACGGCGCTGCGGTAAAGACAAAGGGTGAGGTGGAATTCCGCAATGTCTCCTTCCGCTATGCGGATGCTTCCGAGGACTGCCTGAGTGATATCTCCTTTACGGCAAAACCGGGGGAGACCGTGGCCTTTATCGGTGCGACGGGAAGCGGAAAAACCACCCTTGTTTCCCTGGCGGCCAGACTGTATGACGCCACAAAGGGTGAGGTTCTCCTTGACGGAAAGGATATTCGTGAATTCACCTTTGATGAGATTTCCAGCCGTGTGGGGTATATCTCCCAGAAGGCGGTGCTCTTTTCGGGAACGGTGGAGGAGAACCTGACCTTCGGCGATGCGGGGCATCCGATCACCGAGGAGGACTGGAAGGCGGCGTTGGATATCGCCCAGGCCAAAGACTTCGTAGAGAACCTGCCGCGCCAGGCCCAGGGTACGGTTGCCCAGGGAGGAACCAACCTTTCCGGCGGACAGAAGCAGCGCCTGGCGATCGCACGTGCCATTGCCAGAAAGCCGGAAATCCTGATCTTTGACGATTCGTTCTCGGCACTGGACTTCCGCACCGATGCTGCCTTGAGAAAGCGGCTGAGCACTGATCTCAAGGGCGTGACTTGCCTGATTGTTGCCCAGCGCATCGGTACGGTGAAGCATGCCGACCGCATTGTCGTTCTCGACGAGGGAAAGGCTGTGGGCATCGGCACCCACGAGGAGCTTATGAAGCACTGTGAAGTCTATCGAGAGATTGCGCTCTCGCAGCTTTCTCAGGCGGAACTGGAGGACAACTGATATGCAAAGACAATCAAGGGGACCCAACCGCGGACCGGGCAGGATCCCGGAAAAGCCGCATAACCTGAAAAAGGCCATGGGTGATCTGCTTGCGTATTGCCGCAAGGATATGGCCGTGATCGTGATTGCCCTGATCCTGGCAGCCGGCGGCGCTGTGCTGACCATCATTGGCCCTAAGCAGATCAGCAAGATCACCGATACCATTGCAGAGGGACTCATGACCGGGATTGACATGGAGAAGATTGCGCGCACGGGCGTGCTGCTCATCGTGCTCTATGGTCTCAGCGCCCTGTTTACTTTCCTTCAGCACTATCTCATGGCGGGCTTTAACCAGCGTCTCTCCAAGCGCATGCGCAAGGAGATCATCGAGAAGATTAACCGCCTCAAGCTGAGCTACTTCAATTTCCATGAAAACGGCGATGTGCTCTCGCGCGTAACCAACGATGTGGACACGATCAGCTCCTCGCTCTCCAATTCCCTGGCGACCATCGTTTCCTCTGTAGCCCAGTTCGTGGGCTGCCTGATCATGATGATTGTCACCAACTGGATCATGGCGGGCACCTCGGTGCTCTCCACGATCATTGCCATGATGCTGATGATGATCATCATGGGCAGAAGCCAGAAATACTTTGTCGCAAGGCAGCAGAGCTTGGGCGAACTGAACGGCTACATTGAGGAAATGTATACCGGGCACGACGTGATCCGCACCGCCAACGGCGATAAAAAGGTCAAGGAGAAGTTCGATATCCTGAATGCCGCTGTGCGCAAGGCCAACTTCATGTCCCAGTTCCTGGGCGGCCTCATGCAGCCCCTGATGAGTTTCATCGGTAACTTCGGATACGTTGCGGTGTGCGTTGTCGGTGCGGCACTTGCCATGAACGGCACCATTACCTTCGGCGTCATCACGGCCTTCATGATCTATGTCCGTCAGTTCCAGAGCCCGGTGCAGCAGATTGCTCAGGCCATGACGAATATGCAGTCGGCTGCGGCTGCTGCCGAGCGTGTCTTCGAGTTCCTCGGGGAGGAGGAACTGGAGGATGAGAAGGACAAGGTACGGAAGATTAATGATGTGCGCGGTGAGGTCGACTTCTCGCATGTGCGATTTGCCTATCCGGATAAGCCCGACGAGACGATCATCCATGACTTCTCGGCCCATATTCTGCCCGGACAGAAGGTGGCCATCGTCGGCCCCACAGGTGCGGGAAAGACAACGCTTGTCAACCTGCTGATGCGCTTTTATGAGACGACGGACGGGGCGATCAGCATTGATGGTGTCCGGACCACGGATATGTCCAGACAGGAAGTGCACGATCTGTTCGGTATGGTCCTTCAGGACACCTGGCTCTTTGAGGGAACGGTGCGCGAGAACCTTCTGTACAATACGCAGGAGGTTACCGACGAGCAGATGAAGCAGGCCTGCAAAGCCTGCGGCATCCACACCTTCATCAAGGCGCTTCCGCAGGGATACGATACCGTGCTCTCGGATAATACCGCGATCTCCGCAGGACAAAAGCAGCTCATGACGATTGCCAGAGCCATGATCCAGAATAGTCCCATGCTGATTCTCGATGAGGCGACCAGCTCCGTCGATACCCGCACGGAGCTGATTACCCAGCGAGCGATGGATACACTCACCGAGCACAGGACCAGCTTTGTCATTGCGCACAGACTGTCCACCATCCGCAATGCGGATCTCATCCTTGTGCTGCGCGGCGGCGACATCGTTGAGCAGGGCAGCCATGAGGAGCTCATGGCCAAGCAGGGCTTCTATGCGGAGCTCTACAACAGCCAGTTCGAGCAGGCGGCATAAAGAAAGCCGGGGTACGGCCCAGTATTCTGGGCTGTACCCCGGCTTTTTGGAGGGCAAAAAGATTAGAAGGCACTTTCCTGACGCGTGGCTGTCTCGGGTGAACCCACATAGATTTCACCGTTTGCGGCGAGGAGCGCCTCCGGTATTCCGCTTTGGGCGTTCAGACAAACGCTGAAGGCCCATTTGGGCAGGGAGGATGAGGTATCGACAAAGGATACCACCCAGGTGCCTTCCTCAGACCAGAGGCCTGTCGGACGATCCGGTTTTCGGTAGCTCGAGGCGATACATACGAGGGAAGAAAGAGAGGCCTGCGTGATGTCGCTTCCGTAGGCGGGCGCCGCCCGGAGGGTAAGCGATACGGCCTCCTCGGAGGCAATCGCACCGGGCTGTGGCAGACACGGCTTCAGGGAGGGATCAAAGGCATACATCCAGTCGTTGCGGGCAGAAAACTCGGCGAGGACAGCATAGTCCCAGAGCAGGCGGGGACCATACTGTGCCTCCCAGTCCTCCAGATCGTCCGTACTTTCCAGGGCACAGTAGCGGCAAGGGGAGAACCTGGAGGCGGCTTCCTCGGTATAAACGATCTGCGTGAGCGGCAGATACCGATCCGAAACGCTCGAACACATGGGATTGAGGTGCACGTAGCTTCCGCCCTGTGGATTGATGAAGCACGCATCCATCAGACGGTAGCGAAGAGAGGGAGAGACTGCTTCGCTCCTTCCCGAAAGTGGGAGGAGAAAGAGAAGCGTCAGAAGAAAGGAAACGGTGCGTCTTGCCATGGGTCGAACCTCCTGCTGGCGTGTTGCCGGGGCATGCCCTTCTCACCCAAAGAACGAAGTGCATTCGCCAAATCTTCCACAAGGTCGGTAGGGTCGGTAAGCGAGGATCGGTAAACGGCGGTGAAAAGTTGCCACATTCCATGGCAGATGATACAATTCGGCCGTAGCATCAAATCATAAAGGACAAGGAAGAAACGAGGCATAGAATATGCGTTTGGATGGAAGAAAAAGCGACGAGAAGAGAAAGGTCACCATCATACCGGACTTTGTGTCCACAGCGGCGGGAAGCTGTCTGATTGAGACCGGCGGCACCCGCGTGATCTGCACTGCGTCTGTGGATGAGAGTCTGCCCCCGTGGCGCCGTGGTTCGGGCCTGGGCTGGGTGACGGCGGAATACGCCATGCTGCCCGCATCGACCACGACAAGAAAGCGGCGTGACGGAGCCCAGAAGGATGGGAGAAGTGTGGAGATTCAGCGCCTCATCGGACGCTCGATCCGTCAGGCGGTGGATATGCGCGCACTCGGGGAGCGGGTGATCACGCTGGACTGCGATGTTCTGGAAGCCGACGGCGGCACGCGCACGGCGAGCATTACGGGCGCCATGGTGGCGCTGACGCTGGCCGTTGACAAACTCATCGCCCAGGGTAAGCTTCCGGCATCACCGATTCGTCATCAGATTGCTGCGATCTCGGTGGGCATTGTGCAGGATGTGCCCTCCCTGGACCTGTGCTATCAGGAGGACAGCCGTGCTGAGGTCGACATGAATGTCGTGATGAACGAAAAGGGCGAGTTCATTGAGCTGCAGGGCACCGGGGAAGGAAGGGCTTTCACTCCGGATGAGCTCTCCACGCTTATCTCCTATGCGGGCAAGGGAATCCGTGAGCTCATGGAGGCACAGCGCGCAGCCCTGGGCGAGCGGGCGCGTCATCTGTGCGCCAAGCCCTGGCTGGTGGTTGCGTCGGGGAATGCCCATAAGATCTCGGAGCTCAAGGCCATGTTTGCCGCGCACTATACTGTGCTCGGGCAGCGTGAGGTCGGCTTTGACGGTGATGTCGAGGAGACGGCGGATACCTTTGTAGGGAATGCTACTCTCAAGGCAGAGGCGGTGAGTGCCGCTACAGGTTTTGCCACCATCGCCGACGACAGCGGCCTGGCCGTGGATGCCCTGGACGGGGCGCCCGGGGTGTACTCTGCACGCTACTGCGGCCATCACGGGGATGACGAGGCGAACAATGACCTGCTGCTCAGCCGTTTGGCCGGCATGGATCGGCGCAGCGCGGCCTTCCACTGTGCCCTTGTCCTCAAGGAACCGGGCCAGGAGCCCATTGTCACCGAGGGCATATGCCCCGGCACCATGCTGCACAGCCGCAGGGGGACGGGCGGCTTCGGGTATGACCCGCTGTTCCTCTATGAGCCGCTGAACAAGACCTTTGCCGAGCTCACGGCGGAGGAGAAAAATGCGGTCAGTCACAGAGCGCGTGCCTGCAGGCAGATGCTGGAAATCCTGGATGGTGCAAAGTGAAAGCAATACTGATGAGTGATTCTCACGGGGATGCCACCGGAATCCGGTGGCTCCTCTCCCAGGCATGGGCGCGCACAGGCAATGTGGATGCCTATTTCCATATGGGCGATGGTGCCATGGACTTCCTCTCGCTGGAAGCTTTTCTGCACGCACATGACGCGGAGGCAAAGCTCTACGGAGTGCGCGGAAACTGTGATTACTATGCCCCGGATGTCCCTAATGACCGGGTGGTTGCTTTCGGGGGAACGCGCCTTTTTATTACGCACGGGCACTATTTTCAGGTCAAAAGCACCTTGACACTTTTGGACGAGGAAGCCGAGGCGCAGGAATGCACGATCGCGCTCTATGGGCATACACATCGTCCCGCCATGGATATGGGGCGGACACTCATGATCAATCCCGGCAGTGCCATGGACGGCTGCCTTGCGTTCCTGGAGGTCAATGAAGGGAAGCCCAGGGTGCAGCTGTGGTGCTTCTCATAGAGAGGAAGATAGACATGGTACCTTCAAGGGAGGAAGCGGAGCGTCTGCTCTGCGAGGGGGAAGCCCTTCATCCCGGCCCGTGGGGCAATCACAGCCGTGTTGCGGCCCGGTGCGCGGAGCGCATCGCCAGGGCGTGCGGAGAAAGCGCGGATACGGCCTATGTGTGCGGACTTTTGCACGATATCGGAAGACGGTTTGGTACGCGCCATCTGGGCCACGTTGTGGACGGATATCGGTATATGCTCTCCCTGGGCTATGATGAGGTAGCGAGAGCCTGCCTCACCCACTCCTTTACGACGATGCATCTTTCCGATTATGTGGGAAAGAACGATCTGACACCGCAGGAGCAGGAGATCCTGGAGGAAGCCATGCAAGGGCTGGAGCTTACCGATATGGATCGGCTGATTCAGCTCTGCGACTGCCTGGCAGGCGCAGACGGCGTGATGGATATGGAGGCGCGCATGGCCGATGTGGAGCGCCGCTATGGCTACTATCCCGAGGAGAAGCGGGAGGTCAACCGCCGAAACCGCGCGTATTTTGAAAAGCGTATGGGCAGAGATGTCTATGAGGTGGTATGCGGGGGAGAGGATACTTTATGAAGGATGATTATCTGCGCCGGGGAGGCATGCTCGCCTTTGGGCTGAGCGGGCTGTGTGCGATCTCCAGCGGGGTGATCGTGAGTCTCCTCCAGGACATCCATGGCTTTTCCTTTGAGGTGACAGGAAGTCTTCTGACCGCACTCAATATCGGGAACATGGCAGCAGCTTTTGTGGCAGGCCTGCTTTCCGGCAAAATCGGATGGAAGAAAACTGTACTGCTCCTGGGCATAGGATACACGGTGGGCTATGCGCTCTGCGCGCTTACGGGAAGCCTTGGCCTGCTCATGGCGGCCTTTGTGCTCATCGGGCTGACCAAGGGGACCGTGCTGCATACCTCCACCAGCCTAGTGGGCGGGCATACGGACAATCGTGTGGTTTCATTGCAGCTCATGCATTCGGCCTATGCGATCGGTGCGCTCCTGTGTCCCTTTCTTTTGCGTGCCTTAGGAAAACGCAGCGCCTCCGCTCCGATGCTCGGCATAGCTGGTGTCGGACTCATCCTCTATCTCCTCTTTGTCTTTCTCCCGGAGGATGAAGGTGCAGGCGAAAAAGGGGGAGGCGCGCGGGAAAAAACGGACCGCACCTTCCTGCGGGATCCGACCTTCTGGCTGTGCGCGCTGCTGCTCTTTTGCCAGAACGGTGCCGAATACGGCGTGACCGGATGGATGGTGACTTACTACAAGGACCAGCAGGTCCTCACCGGTTCGCTTTCCGCCTATGCCATGACAATCATGTGGGCATCCACCCTTATCGGGCGGCTTCTGATTGCCTTTCGTTTGCATATTCAGCGCCCCTTCCGTGCCCTGATGGGCATGGGTTGTATCTGCACGCTGGTGTACGCCTGCCTGATTCTATCTACGCGTCCGCTCCTTGCCGTTGGCATGCTGATCCTCTTTTCCCTGGCCATGGCGGGCACGAATCCCATGATCACCGCGAGCACGGGAAAGAACTTCCATCCGGCAAGCCTTGCCGTCATGCTGCCCATCGGCAGTCTGGGCGGGATCCTCATGCCGCTGCTCATCGGCCTGGTTTCCGGGAAAATGGGACTGCGACTGGGCATGTGTGTGAACCTGATCCCCTGCGCGGGAATCTTTCTTCTCAGTGCGATCGCCCTGAAAAGGGAAAACAGGACAAACGCGTAACTGAGCGTTCGATGCTTCATCTATCCGTATACGACCCGTTTGTTATTCAAGGGAGGCCTTTCCATGCATCGAGGCAAACTCTTTCCCCTGTTCCTTCTCCTCATGGGACTGCTTGTGGTCCTTTCCTCCTGCGCGTCTGATGCGCCCAAGGCCACGCAGGCACCGACCGAGGCACCGACGATAGAGCCGACCGTGCTTCCCGAAGTGCAGGAGACGGAAGCGGCCGAGGATGCGGACGGCGTGATTCGTCTGACCATGCATTTTGTGGACCCCTCTTCCTCTCCCTATGCCAAGGGCGGGGAGAAGATCGCAGAGCTGGTGGAAAAGGCCACGGACGGGAAGATCGTCATTGAGGTCCTCGCGGGCGGCGTGCTCGGCGGCGAGCGGGAGACCATAGAGATGGCGATGGACGGTAAGCTGGACATCGCGACCGCGGCCAATTCGGTCATGACCAATTACATCCCGCAGATGAATATCTTAGACCAGGCCTATCTGTGGAAAAACAGCACGGAAGCCCATGCTGCCGTGGACGGCCCTGTGGGTGAGCTCATCCGCGAGCGCGCGCTGACGCTGGGACTGCATGTGATCGGGTTTGAAGAGTCCGGTTTCCGGAATACCTTCTCCACAAAGCCCATCGATACCATGGAGGACTTTGCGGGTGTGACCATCCGTACAATGGAGAATAAGTACCATCAGGCGGCCTTCTCCGCCTTCGGGGCGAACCCTGTGCCCATGGCCTATACGGAGGTCTTTGATGCCCTCAAGGACGGGACCATCGATGCCTGCGAGAACGCGACGGCCAACTGCCTGAACTCCGGATACTACGAGGTCACAAAGCATGTGACCAATACCTCGCACGCCTTTGTGTATATTGTGCTGTGCATGTCAGACAATGCGTGGAACCGCATTCCGGAGGACCTGAGAGATCCCTTCATGAACGCGGTGAAGGAGGGCGTCGCCTGGGAGCGGGAGGCGCTAGAGACAGCCAATGAGGAGGCTACGGAGACGCTGAAGAACCTTGGCGTCACCTTCCACGATATCGATGTCGCCCAGCTGCAGGCCGCCTATCAGGCCAAGGCGAAGGAGATGGGATTTACCTTTGACAGTACCTGGCAGGCAGCTGTCGACAGGACACTGGAGGATTTGAAGGACGCCGAGTAAAGGGGATGCAGCATGGGCTACATCAGAAAGCATATCAGTCAGATCCTCATGTCGGTCCTGCTTGTGGTTGGTATCGGCATTTCGTTCTGGAGCTTTATCCGGGACAATACCGACCGCATTCATCAGCAGAATGCCGAGTATATCGAGGAGCTTACCACACAGCGCGCCATCTCCGTGGATAACCTGATCCACGAGAACCTGAATTTCATTCAGTCCACGGCCTATCTTTACGGAAAGAGTCTCACCTCGCCTTGGGCGGATGTCGCGGTGATCCGGGACTATGAGGAGAACTCCGTATTCGATATGCTGCGCTTTGTTGACGCCTCGGGCGATGACTATACCAGCCGAGGTGTTATGGCCAATCTGGCCGACAGAGAGTACTTCAAGTCAGGTATGCGCGGGGAATCGGGCATCACCTATGTGCTCTCCTCGCGTGTAACCAATGAAAAGCAGATCGGCTTCTATGCTCCCGTCTCCTATGATGATGAGATCATCGGTATCATGGTCGGCTTCTATGGGGAGGCATATATTCGGGACCTTTTGGAGTACGAGCTGTTCGGAGAAACGGGCGAGGGCTGGCTGTGCCTGGAGGACGGGACGGTCCTGGGTACGACGGCCGAAGGGGAGTGGAGCAGCTTCCTGGATTACCTGGCCCGGTATGGCACAGAGCAGGAGCTCAACACCTTTCTTGAGGGCATGGAGGAGCGCGGGAAAAAGGCCTTCAGCTTCACCTACTCCCAGGGGGATGAGGAGACCGCGGCCTATGTGGTGACGCTGGAAAACGCGCCTTGGTTTCTCGTGCGCAGCTTTCCGAGCGCGGCATCCCAACGCATTCTGGATAATGCCAACCGCGAGGGCGTCGCACTCATCACGGAGATGCTCTTCCTCTTTATCATCTATGTTCTCCTTCTGGTTGTGGGACACATGGTTGATGCGCGGCGGATGCGGCAGGAAAACCAGAATGCCAATGATGTCTCTACGGGTGTTTCCCGTCTGTTTGATAAGTTCATAACCATTGATCTCACGAAGGGGACCTATCTTTATGTGCGCGGAAAGTCTCCGGATCCGCAGATTTCGGAGGAGGGGGACTATGGTGCGCTTTGCGCCTCCCTTCTGCGCTTCGTCACCGATCCCGCGCAGAAGGAGGAACTGCAGGGCCTGATTGATGCTAGGCATCTGCGCGAGGTGCTCGCCGACAGCAACCGTATCAGCACACGCGTGCATATTCCCTCGGAGAATGATAGGTGGTACACCTATAACTTCATTGTCATCGACAGAGAGAACGGATTGCCCACCCGTATCCTCATGGCCTGCCAGAATGTGACCGAGCTCCACCAGAGAGAGGAGGAGGAGCAGCGCAGACTGCAAAGCGCCCTGGATGCCACAGAGAAGGCGAGCCGGGCCAAAACCGAGTTCCTCTTTAACATGTCCCATGACCTGCGCACCCCCATGAACGCGATTATCGGATACACCGAGCTTGCCAAGCGCGAGCAGGTCTCCCGCGAGGAGATGATGGGATACATCGAAAAGATCGATGCCTCCAGTACCCATCTGCTCGCCCTGATCAACGATATCCTGGAGATGAGCCGGATTGAATCGGGCAAGATGACCCTGGAGAATGTACCGACCGATCTCCATGCCGTGATGGCCGATGCCAAGGCCATGTTTGACACGCAGATGAGGGAAAAAGGGATCACCTTCACCGTGGACAGCAGCGGTGTCACGGACCCCTGTGTCATGTGCGACCGCAACCGCCTCAACCGTATTCTCCTTAATCTCCTCAGCAATGCCCTGAAGTTCACCCCGAAAGGGGGAGCGGTCACAGCCAGTCTCACACAGACTGCGAGCGGGGAGAAGAGTGAGTATCTGCTCCGCGTCTCCGACAGCGGTATCGGCATGGGACCGGAATTTGTGGAAAAGCTCTTTACGCCCTTTGAGCGCGAGCGCACCTCAACCGTCTCCGGAATTCAGGGAACAGGGCTGGGACTGAGCATTACCAAGAATATCGTGGACCTGATGGGCGGAAGCATCCGTGTGGAGACAGCGCCCGGGGAGGGGACCACTTTCCTGGTCACTCTTCCCTTTGCGATCGACCATACAGAGCCCGAGAAGAAGGCGGAGGAAGAAACCGTTCAGACCTTGGATTTCAGCCATATGCGCCTGCTTCTCGTGGAGGATAACGAGATTAACCGGGAGATTGCCTCCATGATCCTGGAGGACGCGGGCTTCAGCCTGGATACGGCAGCCAATGGCCAGATCGCCGTGGACTGTGTACGGGAGAAAGATGAGGGAACCTATGACGCCATCCTCATGGATATCCAGATGCCGGTGATGGACGGATTCACTGCGACAAAGGAGATCCGCAGATTGGAGAACCCAAAGAAGGCGCAGATCCCCATTATCGCCATGACGGCCAACGCCTTCCAGGAGGATATTCAGGCCGCGAGGGCAGCGGGCATGAACGGACATATCGCCAAGCCGCTGGATGTGGGTAAGATGATGGCAACCATTACCGCGGTACTGAAGGAAAGAGCATGACGCAAAATGCAGGGAGAAATCTCCCTGCATTTTGTCTATCTGTATACAGGTATGCGCGTACGGTCTAGAATTGTGAAAATTGCACAAAAATCGAGCTTGATTTTTGACTTGTATACTAGTAGACAAGGTGGATTTGTCGTGATATCCTGTGTATGTCCCCAAAAAGGACAGGAAAAAATCAAACGAGGTGCGCGCTATGAAAATGACATTCCGCTGGTATGGCAGTGCTTCCGACCCGATCCCGCTCAAGTACATCAAGCAGATTCCCGGTATGACCGGTCTCATGGGCCTTCTGGACCGCCCTGCGGGCGTTGCCTGGGCAGAGGAGGACATTCGCGATCTGGTCAATGAAGTGCATGATGCCGGCCTGGAGCTGGAGGTCATCGAGTCCGTGAATGTTCACGAGGACATCAAGCTGGGACTTCCCACCCGTGACGAGTACATCGATAACTATATCAAGACCATCCGCCTGCTGGGCAAGTATGGCGTCAAGGTCATCGTCTACAATTTCATGCCTGTCTTTGACTGGCTGCGCACCGACCTGGCCCGCGTGATCCCCGAGGACGGCTCCAACAGCCTGTACTTCGATGAGAAGGACCTGGGTGAGATGGGACCGCTGGAGATCGTCCGCCGCACGGCAGAGGATTCCAAGGGCTTTACCCTCCCTGGATGGGAGCCTGAGCGCCTGGCACTGCTGGAGACCACCCTCAAGCAGTACGAGGGCATGACTGCGGATGATCTGCGTGCCCATTTCAAGTATTTCCTCGACGCCATTATCCCGGTGTGCGAAGAAGTCGGCATCCGCATGGCCTGCCATCCGGATGATCCCGCCTGGCCGATCTTCGGCCTCCCGCGCATTGCCCACAGCCAGGCTGACTTTGACAAGATTGTCGCCCTGCATGACTCGCCCGCCAATACCCTGTGCCTGTGTACCGGTTCTCTGGGCT
>JAFUZB010000386.1 GCA_017476845.1 Clostridia bacterium | reverse complement strand
TCCCATCACCTTGTGGTAGGCGGCCTCTATCACCTTGCGCTGCCGCTCGGTGCGCGCAAAATCGTTGTCGATCTTCCGGATCCTTGCAAAGCACAGGGCCTGCTTGCCCGTCAGATGCACATTCTCGCCGTAATCCCACAGCAGCTGGTCCTCTTCCTTATCCCCGGTATAGGTATTGTAGAAGCGAAGGATGCTGTTCACCTGCCGCTGCTCCTCCTCCGTCACGTCCACTTCAATGCCGCCGATGGCGTCAATGATGCGGATGAGCCTGGCAAAGTTGACCTCCATGTAAGCGTCCGCTTCCACACCGAAATTGTTGCGCAGCGTGCGGCGGATCAGCCTGTCTCCTCCCCAGATATAGGCCGCATTGAGCCGATTGCTTGATCTTCCCGGGATGGCAACATACATGTCGCGAAGGAAGGAGACCATCTTGATCGTCTTTTTCTCCGCATTGATCTGCACAAGGATCGTCGTGTCCGCGCGTCCGCGCTTGTCCTCCTCATAGGCGTCCGTTCCAATGAGCAGCAGCGTGTAGAGGTCGGTGTCCGCAATCTGCGAATCCTCGGGGATGACCAGAAAATCCGTCTCCTCCTGCTCGGCCAGAACACGCAGCAGCTCCTCCTCGCTCATGGGCTCCAGATCCTCATCCGAGGCAAGCATGGACAGGGAGAAATCGTCCAGGTCAAAGGAAACGTCAAAGTCCGGGTCCAGAGAAAAATCCGTTTCGCCGCTTTCTTCTGCCACGTCCCGAGGCGGCGCGGTATACACCGCTTCAATGATCTCTTCCTCCTCAAGGTCCTCCTCCAGTGCAAAGAGATCGTCCCACTCCGCAAGCGCTGCCTGCAGGCTTAGGATCAGCTGCAGGCAAATGAGCAGAAAGGCGAGCGCGCGCCTGGTTCTCATCGGTTTTCATCTCCTTCACATTCCGCTGCGTTGCACGGCTTCTTTGAGTAGCGCTTCCTTTTCATTGGGAAGCTTTCCTTCCATCACATCCGCGAGCAGTGCCTCCAGGATGGCCCCGAGCTTTGGGGAAGCCGGGATGCCGGCGGCCATCAGGTCTCTTCCGTTGACGGCAAGGGATTTGAGGGAAAAGCAAGGCTGCTCTAAGAGAAGATCGTCCAGCGCCTGACATCTCTCCTTATAGACTTTCTCCACATGCTCCGGTGCCTCCGGGCCCTTGGCCAGGGCATCGGCACGCTGAACCTCGATGAGTTGCCGCAGCCGGGTTTCTCCCATCTGCCGGAGCCTTCTAAGCAGAAGACTCCGCTCATCGGTCAAAAGAATATCATGCTTTTCCACCAGGGTAAGCACCGTGTCCCGCGTTTTCCCGTCCACGCGCAGCCGCTCCGTTACTTTTTCTGCCTTCGCTTTTGAGATTGCCTGGTGTCCGTGCGCGTGGCCTATGCCGTGCACGTCAATGGTGAAGCTCTCGGGCTTCCCGCTGTCATGGAGGAGCATGGTCAGGCGCAGCGCAGGCACTGCAGGCACCGCCTCCACCGAGCGGGCGATATGCTCATAGACCGTATAGGCATGGAAGGGGGTCCGCTGATCGAATCCAACCGTGGGCTTGAGCTCCGGAATCATGCAGGTGATCACCTCGGGATAGGCCATAAGGATGCGCCTGACTGCCTTACCGCAAAGGAGCTTTTGCATCTCCTGCCAGATACGCTCGGCCGCCACCATGGAAAGGGTTGGATAGAATTCGCGGATAGCGGCATCCGTACCTTCCTCAATGGTAAAGTCGAAAACACTGGCAAAGCGAAGGGCCCGGATAATACGCAGGGCATCCTCGGTAAAGCGTGTATGCGCGTCCCCTACACAACGAATGATCCCCGCCTGTAAATCCCGCTGTCCGCCGAAAGGGTCCGAAAGACCGGTCTTCGGATGGTACGCCATGCTGTTGACCGTAAAATCGCGGCGGCTGAGGTCCTCATGCAGATCCCGCACAAAAGTGACGCCGTCGGGATGACGGTGGTCGGTGTACTCGCCATCGGTGCGGAAGGTGGTCACCTCGTAGGGGACGTGATGCCGCATCACCGTAAGGGTCCCGTGCTTGAGGCCGGTGTCAATCGTATGCTCACCGGAGAAAACGTGCTTGACTTCCTCCGGGAAAGCCGATGTACAGATATCCCAGTCGTGCGGCTCTATGCCTGAAAGGCTGTCGCGCACGCACCCGCCGACAACATAGGCCGAAAAGCCGGCAGCGCAGAGCTTGTCCAAAATATCTCGGGCATCCTCCGGAATACGGATCATTGCTTCATTCGTGGACATCCGTGATTCACCTCCCCCGTCCATTGTACCACAGATTAAGGACTCGGGTCCTCGGCACCGAAAAGCGTCACATGCCGCATTTTTCGGCTCTTGTGCATATTGTGCAAATCTTCTCTGTTAATCATGGTCAATTTTCACAAAGTTTTATATTCTTTGTGCATATTCGCTGATTTGCCCTGTTTTATGCTTCTTTTCGTGCAAAAAAGACTTCCCATCGGGCCCGAAAGCACGGATTTTGCGCTTTACAAAAAAAGTTTCCCATGGTAGAATCTCATGGTTTCCGCTGTTAGGCAGTTTGTGGGCGGCTGCATGTGGTTCCACATGTTCCATGGACTGGTGAAAACGGAGACAACAAGCAGATTGACAGGTGATCCTTCCATATTATTATCTGTTTTTCTGCGCCGCGCACCTGCATCACCAGGGGACGGCAAGTGTACAGCAGACCCAAGCTTTTGGGGAGGGTTGCCCCGGGAGACCAAGTCGCTGTTTTCCCTGTTGGGACAGTCAACGGGACTGTCCAGTAGTATTTGGAGGTGTTTTACACACATGGCACGCATTGCGGGCGTTGACCTGCCCAGAGAAAAGCGCGTGGAGATTGGCCTGACCTATATTTATGGTATCGGTCTGACCACTTCTCAGAAGATGCTCGCCGATGTCGGTATCAATCCCGACACGCGGGTAAAGGATCTCTCCGAGACCGAAATCAGCAAGCTGCGTGACTACATCGAGCACAACCTGAAGGTTGAGGGCG
>JAFUZB010000385.1 GCA_017476845.1 Clostridia bacterium | reverse complement strand
TCGAACCCTAGACACCCTGATTAAGAGTCAGGTGCTCTACCAACTGAGCTAATGGTGCATGTACACCATTAGGGACTCGAACCCTAGACACCCTGATTAAGAGTCAGGTGCTCTACCAACTGAGCTAATGGTGCATGCGGCTGCGTTTCGCAGCGAACGGTCCATATTATACACGCATTATTTTTCTTGTCAATGCCTTTTTCTGAAAGGGCTGTCTAGGAAAATAATGCGGGATATGCAAGAAATCGAATGGAATTGCAGTCTGCATAATTGAAAAACCAATCCAAAAAAGTTGTCCAAAGGTTATTTTATTAGGTTTCCCCATCAAGATACCGGATGTTCGTCCTCCTGCTTTTTGCCATCCACCTTCCGGATGAAACGTGTCTGACCGGGATGCACAAACATACGGAAGAGAAGGATGAGAATCATAACCAGGCTGAAGGGAAAGGTATACATGAGCATGTAGCCCCAGAAGGCGTACCCTGCAACCGTCAAGGCACCGGAAACATACCGATTCCGCATGAACATGTATGCGGCCCGTACCGAAGCAAGAATGAAGCTGCCCACCCACATGATCGTAAGCGGAAGTGAAGAGAACGGAAGATATCCCAAAATCTCCGGCGCATTTTCCTGTGCAAAGGTGCGGATATACGCAACCCACTGAAAATTAATCGACATCATGAGCGCACACCCTGCAACGGCGAACGCCAAAAACAGGCAAATATCATACAGCGTGATCACCACGACATGTACCTTACCTTCCCTGCCCTCCGGGACACCGTCCTTCTTTCGGAAATCATTCGGTTCGCTCATAAGCCCTCCTTCAGTCATTGCGTACACTGTACCATGCAAAAGCGGTACAGTCATCCAGGGGAAACACCAGAAGCGGTGACCCCTGTACTTCATAATACCCGTACTCTGTCCCCCAGGGCGAATCCATCACGTGGGGTGCAGTGTGCCTGTCCGGCATGATCACAGAAACTGTCACGCCGCCGTCCGTGGGCGTGGTCGTCCGGTCTCCCGTCTCTAAGAGCCATGCGCTGTAGCGCGCATAGTACATCGGATTGGTCCCGCAGTGTATCGCAAGCGGCAGATCCATAATCTCCTCCGCCCTCTCCACCTCGTCTTCCCTGAATCCCAGTGTCCGCAGCGTTCCGATGTACATGAGGGAATGATCATAGCCGTGATCGACACTGATCACATCTCCAGGTTCCAGGAAGCACTGCCACGTCTCAGTATGGTCCGTAGGGAGCACGAAATTGCGCGCATTCTTCCGCAGAAGATCAGCAAGATCCGGATGCTCACTTTTCCCCTGCATCCTGTAGGCCCACTTGGTAAAGCCTGCACAGTCAAAGCCATACAGATACTGCCTGTTTTTCCGGAAGTAGTGGGATTCCTGCGTGGGCTGAAGACGCATCATCAGCTTCTCTTCATTGCGGCCGCCAAAGTAATACGGAAGTCCCAGCGGAAAAACAGCCTCGGTCAGGGCGCCTGCGGTGTCATCATAACGCTGCAGGAATGCGTTTTCTTCCTCCAGCATCGAAAAAGCACTGTCAAGTATCTCACTTTCCTGTATCCTTGCCCGGCGGAAGGGATACGGAAGCTGGATCTCGTCCGGTACGCGTACCGTCACAAGCACATCCACTCCGCATCGCACCTGTGCACCCTGCTTTTTCTTTGCATTCACGGCAGATAGAAGAAAGCCGTTGTTTTGCGCGCCGCCAATCCATGCGGCCATGAGGTCGGAAAAATCCATCAGACTTTCGCCCGCGCACAGTCCGGTATGTCCCGAAGGACGGCCGACCGTCCCCAGCGTCTCGCCTTGGGCGACTTGCCAGAGAAGATAGGTCAGTTTCCCATTCTCCGTCGTCACCTGCAAATGCATCGCCGCGCCGAGAAAGGTGACTTCCTCGGCTTGCAGGATAGAGAGAATATCCACTGTCTCCCCGCTCGCATCCGGGACGGAAAAGCTCACCTTGCCCCAGGCATCGCTGTGGAATCCGGCAAATGCCGTATCCCCGGCAGCTTCGATCTTTCCGGGGAGTGTGATCTGCCATATCTCACCGCGGCAGGATGTGCTCCACGCTGTCAGGAGGAGGAGCATGAAAACCAAAGCCGCCTTTTGCAAGCGCAACCCTCCCTGAAAAGCACGAGCTTAAGATAGAGAGAGGGCAGGACGTTTCCGCCCTGCCCGTAGGATCGGTTTACCGGGTGAGCTCGAGGGTATCACGAGCGATCATGATTTCCTCGTTGGTGGGGATGACCAGTACCTTGACCTTGCTGTCATCGGTGGAGATCACGCACTCCTCAGCATGTCCGTCTGCGCACGCTGCATTCTTCGCATGATCCAGCTTGGCGCCCAGCCATTCCATATCGGCCATGACGCGCTCGCGAAGGCCACCGTTGTTTTCGCCGATGCCGGCGGTGAATACAATCAGATCCACACCGCCCATGGCAGCGGCATAGCTGCCGATATACTTCTTAATGCCGTAGACAAGCATATCTCTTGCCAGCATGGCATCGCCGTTGTAGTTGTCGGCGGCAGCATCGATATCACGCATATCGCTGGACAGTCCGCTCACGCCCAGAAGGCCGGACTTCTTGTTCATCATGGTGAGCACATCGTCCACGGAAAGGTTCTCGGTGTTGGCAATGAACTGCACAACCGCGGGATCCAGTGTGCCGCAGCGAGTTCCCATCAGGAGACCGTCAAGAGGCGTCAGGCCCATGGAAGTATCCACGCATTTGCCGTCGACGACAGCGCTCAGGCTGGAACCGTTGCCCAGGTGGCAGATGATGATCTTGGTTCCCAGCTGGCTGATGCCCAGGTATTCGCATACACGCTTGGAAACATAGCGGTGGGAGGTGCCGTGGAAGCCGTAGCGGCGCACGCCGTACTGGTCATGGTACTTGCGCGGCACACCGTACATGTAGGCCTTAGGCGGCATGGTCTGATGGAACGCGGTGTCGAACACAGCCACCTGGGGAGTATCCGGCATGACCTTCTCGCAGGCTTCGATGCCCATGAGGTTGGCGGGATTGTGCAGCGGTCCCAGCGGGATGCACTCACGGATAGCATCCTTGACCGCATCGTTGATCACAACGGAGGCGGAGAACTTGGTGCCGCCATGGAGCACGCGATGGCCCACAGCGCCGATCTCCACAACACTCTTGATCGCACCCTTTTCCACATCCTGCAGTGCAGTGAGCATCATCTGGGTCGCTTCCACGTGATCGGCAATGGCCTTGAAGACCTCATAGACCTTCTTGTCCGCGCCGGGCAGGGTAACCGTCTGCTTGAGATGGCCGCCCTCAATGCCGATGCGCTCCACGAGGCCCTTGGCGAGCAGGACCTCGCCGTCCATATCGATCAGCTGATACTTCAGAGAAGAAGAACCAGCATTGACAATCAGAATTTTCATCGTTTATTCCCCCATTATCTCTCTTCAGGTATACCTTAGCCCTGTGCGATCACAGCCACAGCAGCCACAGTGTTGATGATTTCCTCAACATTGCAGCCTCTGGAAAGATCGTTCACCGGCTTGGCCAGACCCTGGATGATCGGTCCGATGGCCTTAGCACCGGCAAGACGCTGCACCAGCTTATAGCCGATATTGCCTGCACCCAGATTCGGGAAGATCAGTACATTGGGGTTCTTGCCGGCCACGGGAGAACCGGGTGCCTTCAGGTTGGCAACGGTTTCCACAAGCGCTGCATCCGCCTGGAGTTCACCGTCGAGGGCAAGATCGGGCGCGAGCTCGTGTGCTTTGGCCGTCGCTTCCTGTACGCGGGTCACGGTATCATGCTTGGCGCTTCCCTTGGTGGAGAAGGACAGCATCGCAACCTTTGGCTCCACACCCAGAAGAGACTTGCAGGTGTTCGCGGTGGCAATGGCAATCGCGGCCAGCTCGTCGCTGTTGGGCTCGATGTTCACGGCGCAGTCGCCAAAGAGCATCACGCCATCAGAGCCGTATTCCTTGTCCTTGAGCTCCATAATGAACCAGCTGGAGGCGGTGGAAATGCCGGGAGCCATCTTGATGATCTGCAGTGCCGGACGCAGTACGTTGCCGGTAGAATTGATAGCGCCTGCCACCATACCGTCCGCATCATCCATCTTAAGCATCATGGTCGCGAAATACAGCGTGTTGTGATAAACCAGATCGGTGGCCTGCTCAATGGTCATGCCCTTCTTCTGGCGCAGCTCACACAGCTTCTGTGCATAGGCTTCGGACTTGGGGCAGGTTGCAGGATCTACAATCTGCACACCGGTAAGATCCGTTCCGGTTTCCTGAGCCACCTTGTTGATGCTCTCGGGATTGCCAACCAGGCTGATTTTTGCAAGACCTTCCTGAACAATCTTGGCAGCGGCCTGCACAGTACGCGGTTCGTCACCTTCCGCCAGAACAATATGCTTTACATTCGTCTTGGCCTTGGCTTTAATCTGATCAATCACAGACATGAGCGATTCCTCCATCTCATCTAATCTGCCGCCTGGAGGCGGTTTTCTTTGCTATTATACTGTTTTTTGTCCGAAAAGAAAGAGGTTGACCAGAAAAGCCATCCGAAGACCGTTTCCCGTCCCGTGTGTCCCTGTCCGAAGCGCTCTTTACTTTTTTTCTCCCATTCCGTAAGATGCCCTTGGAAAAATGTTGTAAACGCGAAAGGAGATGCAGTGCGTGCCGATTTCGGAACCTTCCTCCTCTCATGGTAAACGCGTGGTCGGCGTGATTGCGGAATACAATCCCTTTCATCTTGGGCATCTGCATCATCTGCAATACACCAAAGAACAGCTCAAGGCGGATTATCTTGTCGTGTGTATATCCACCTGCTTTATACAGCGCGGCGAGCCAGCCCTGCTTTCCGTAAAAGACCGCACCGCGATGGCACTTTCCTGCGGCGCGGACGCAATCATCGCTCTCCCTGCTCTCTGGAGCCTGCGTGAAGCGGAAGGCTTTGCCCTGGGCGGCGTATCGCTTCTAAGTTCCCTCGGCTGTGACTATCTCTCCTTCGGCGCGGAGGATGCCGATCTGGACATGCTCTGGCAAGTCGCTTCCCTTTTGGAATCTCCTAGCGATACCTTTTCCGATCTTCTCCGGGAACATCTTGCCAGGGGACTCTCCTTTCCTCGTGCCCAGGCGGAAGCTATGCGTGCGCTTTATCCCAAGGCGGGGAGCGTTCTGTCCTCGCCCAATAACACGCTGGCCATCGCCTATCTCAGACAGATTCTTCGCACCGATGCCGCGATCCAACCCTTTGCCGTTAAACGGACCTCTTCCTATCTCTCCAGTCAGCTGACTGCACACACCCTGCCTAGCGCAAGTGCCGTGCGCAGTGCCGTTTTGCAGGGCAACTGGCCTGCAGTGCAACACGCCCTACCTGAAAGCTGCCTTACTATTCTCCGCTCCGCCGCGCTGGAAGGCCGGATCCTCCGCCCGGATGCGCTGGACACAGCTGTGCTCTTCTCCCTTCGCAGCCTGTCACCCGCACGTCTATCTGCGCTGCCCGACCAGGACGGCGGTCTCCCGGACCGACTTCTCCTGGCCGCCAAGGATGCCTGTTCCCTCGAAGACCTTGTCCGTCGCACCGCGACCCGTCGCTATACTGTAGCTCGTGTCCGACGCCTGATCTGGCAGAGTGTGCTTGGATGGGACAAAAAGACACTGCGCCGCGATTCTCCCGAGGGTGCGCTTCTTTTGGGAGTCCGGCAGGATGCTTCAGAGCTTCTCTCCATCCTGGGTTCTTCCCGTATTCCCCTTCTGACAAGAGCCCAGCAGCTGCAAGGTGAAACCTGGGAAAAAGAAGCCCTTGCCTGGGATCTCTGGGCCCTTGGATGCAGAAAGGGCACCGGGAGCTTGTACCGAAACGGGATTGTGCGGATATGAAAAAGCTCGGTAGGTACCGAGCTTTTTAATATCCATGTCTTTTCAGCCCTGCGCAGCCTTTTTAAGCGGCGCAAGATCAATGCCCTGGGCATCCTTGAGAACCTCATAGAGTGCAGACAGCATGGACTGCACACCGCCCTCAATATCACTTTCCACATTCAGCGGCAGCACGGGATCATGCACCGACAGCCTCAGCAGGAACCAACCGTTATCCAGGCCGTCTCCGAGATCAAAGGAAATGCGCACACCCTCGCGGTTGTCACTGGCGATATGCCATTTTTCGGCCGCGTTGGCATATTCCATCACCAGCGCGATCGCCTTCTGGCCGGCCGTACGGAAATCCTCTTCGGTGATTTGCAGCCGAATTTCCGCACTCTCCTTGGGCTCCTGAAGATCCGCGATCAGGGAACCCAGCGTCTTCCCCTGCTGCTTGAGCTTCATGGCCTTGACAATCAGAACCGTCACCAAATACATGCCGTCATCCAGGAAATGGTTTTCCCGAAGGGCTGCATGGCCGCTGGTTTCAATGGCAAGCGGGCAGTTGATGCCCTCCGCATTGAGCCTGCGTGCCTCGTCAATCACGTTGCGGTAGCCCCGCTTGTAGCGGTAATGCTCCCCGCCCCAGTCGCCGATAAACTTCCGCAGTCCGGAGCTGGTCACAGAATCCGTGACAATGGTCACACCGGGTTCCTCATCCAGCAGCATCGCGGAAATGAGTGCGATGAGGCGATTGCGGTTAATCTCGCGTCCGTCGCAGTCCACAATCGCTGCCCGGTCACAGTCTGCGTCAAAGATGACACCCAAGTCGGCTCCCGCGCGCAGCACTGCTTCGGAAACAGACTTCATCGCCTCGGGATTTTCCGGGTTCGGCATGTGGTTGGGGAAATTCCCATCCGGTTCCAGGAACTGACTGCCCTCTATCCATGCGCCGAGGCGTTCCATGAGCTCGGCATAGAATCCGCCTGCGCCGTTGCCGGCATCCACGAGCACATGCAGTCCTAAAAGGGGCTTTTCCATATCCGTGTCCAAACCCTTGCGAATGCGGTCGGCCAGCTGATCCATGTAGACAGGAAGGAAGGGCTTTTCGGCGATCTTTCCGGAGATCGGAAAATCGTCCGGTTCCAGCTCGGAAGCCGTGTCCAGCAGCTCCACCACATCCTTCTCCTCCAGACCGCCCTCCTCAAGGAAGAACTTGAGGCCATTGCGTTCCGGAGGCAGATGGGATGCCGTGATCATGATTGCACCATCCGGTGCAAAACCCGGGGTGATGATCGACATATACATAGCCGGTGTCGTGCACAGCCCGAAGTGGAGTACCGAGGCACCCGCGCGGGAAATGCCCTCGGCTGCGGCATCCGCAAGGGTCGGTCCCGTCACTCTGCTGTCCCGGCCAATGGCAATCGTCACCTGACTGACAGGCTTTCCGACGCTGCTCGCCGTAAACCGTGCAAATGCCATGCCAAGACACTTGGCGATGTGCGGTGTCAGTGCGGGATGTTCGCCTACTGCCACGCCACGTACATCCGATCCGCTTTTCAGTTTCTGCCAACTACTCATCGTGCCATCCCTTTCACTGTTTCTCCTGTACATTCTCTTCTTCTTCGTTCAGCGCATCCTGCATGCCCTGAAGCATCCTATAAATCGGGGCCATGGCGAGATAATCCCCGCGCACATGCGTCAGAATATCTCTGGAGCTCGCTTCCCGGATGTCCGGGTAGGTCTGGATCAATCCAAAGTCCTTGGAGCGGTACCATGGTTCAAGTGCCTGGGGCAGTCCCTCGGGAATGGCGATGCGCTTAAAGCCATCCGAGGACAGCATGAGATGTCTTTCCGGAAGACCGCAGCTGTCAATGAGCCCCCTATAATATGAAGGTTTGGCGGCGAGTTCTCTGCGGAAGCGGTCCATCAGCGGCCGGTTTTCTCCCCATGATCCCAGTCCCCAGGTGAGCCTTCCCGGTCCATACTCGAACCAGAATCCCAGGGATTTCTCCCGCGGTTCTGCTTCGCGGTGGAAGAACGTCCACAGATGGTCTCTGTAGGGCGTCTTGTCCTTGGTAAAACGCGTATCTCTCCGGAGTCTGGACAGGATCTTGTAGGGCCTGATCTCCATGCGGGGATCAATGTGCACCAGCGTGGGCAGGAGGTCTTCTATGAAAGCATAAAAAGGCGCCTGTACCTCACTGCGGTAGCGCTCTACATTTTCATGATAATACGTTGCATTGTTGTGAAAACGAATGTCAAGAAAGAACTCTTCTGTCCCTTTCGGGAACCCGGTAAACATGTCTGCACCTCCAAACACAATGCAATTATAGCCAATCACAGGCCTTTTGACAACGGGGTCATTTTTCTTCCCCCGCCTTTTCCCGTGCGTTTCCGTTCACGCATCCTTTAGGTGTAAGCGCTTACATACACAGCACCGTGAAAAAAGCAGGACTGCAAACCATATTGCAGCCCTGCTTTCCATTGCTTTCTCAGAGGGTGATCGTCTTCTTCACTGGTGCTTCTCCTGTCAGTTCCACGCTTCTTGCGTCGCCCTGATGGAAGCCCAAGGTGACTTCCCAATTTCCGGAAACCTTCTCTCGCTTGCCGTCAGCACGGACCACCGTGAAGGCGCGCTTGTCAAAGGTTACCTTCACCTCCGCCTTCTCTCCGGCCTTCACGAATACCCGCTTGAAACCGATGAGATGCGGATTGCGCGCAGTATCCGGATCAGCGCACTGAGCATAGACCTCAACGACTGTCTCCGCGTCCATCGCCCCAAGGTTTTCTACCTCAGCCTTCGCTCCTTTTTCGTCAAGCGAGGTGACATTTAGTCCAAATCGCGTGTAGCTCAGGCCATAACCGAAGGGATACCACGCATCATGCTCAAAGTAGCGATAGGTCCTATTTTTCATCGAGTAATCGGTGAATTCCGGAAGTTCATCCACATTGTGATAGAACGTCACAGGCAGTTTGCCGGAGGGCGAAACCTCGCCGAAGAGAATCTCGGCAAGCGCCGTTCCGCCGGCCTGACCGGGATACCAGGCAAGCAGCTGCGCATTCCCCTGCGGGACATACAGTGCGGAGCCTACGGCCAGCACCGTGACCATCGGCTTTCCGGTCGCCTCTAGCGCATCCAGAAGACGCTGTTGGGGATCCGGAAGGTTCAGAGTGATCTTGTCACCGCTTGCAGAGTAATTGCTCGCATCGCCCTGCTCACCCTCCAGGGTTTCATCCAGTCCGACACAGGCAATCACAACATCGGCCTGCTGCGCACAGGCAATAGCTTCGGAAAGACGGTCATCGTTCTGTGCGAGTCCTTCGGCACGTTCTTTGGCCAGTCTGCTTCCCTCGGAATAGAAAACGCGGATGCCGTGCGCCTGGCAGTAATTCCGGATGCCACGGAGCATGGTCACATGGCGGCTGCTGGTTCCGTGATAGTTTCCGATCAGGGCGCTGACGCTGTCGGCGGTGGGGCCGATGACGGCAATCGACCGGATCGCATCAGCCTTCAGGGGCAGGATGCCATCGTTTTTGAGCAGCACCATGCTCTTGCGCGCCGCCTCCAGTGCGACCGCATCGTGGGCATCGGTATCATTATCCGTATAGTCGATGCTGTCAAAGGGACAATCCTCGGCAAACATGCCCAGAAGATAGCGTGTGGTAAAGAGACGAATCGCCGACTCGGTGATATCCTCCTCCGTCACCAGGCCCTCCTGCAGAGCTTCCAAGAGATGCAGATAGGTGTTTCCGCAGTTAAGATCGCACCCGTTCTTGATCGCCAGTGCCGCACTCTCGCTCGCCGTATCCGTGACATGATGATACATGTGGAAGTCGGCAATCGCCCAGCAGTCACTGGTGACATGGCCCTCAAATCCCCACTTTCCGCGCAGCGTGTCCTTCAGCATGGTCTTAGAGCCGCAGGCCGGCTCTCCGTTGACGCGGTTGTACGCGCCCATCACGGCCTCGACATGTCCTTCCTTCACCGCGTCCTCAAAGGCAGGCAGATAGGTTTCCTCCATGTCCTTGGGAGAGGCCACGGCGTCGAACTCATGCCGGCACGCTTCAGGGCCGGAGTGCACGCAGTAATGTTTTGCACACGCTGCTGTCTTCAGGTACTCTCCGTCCCCCTGCAACCCGCGGATATAGGCTACTCCCATCTGCGCGGTCAGATAGGGATCCTCGCCCAACGTTTCGTGGCCGCGTCCCCATCTCGGATCGCGGAAGATGTTGATGTTGGGACTCCAGAAGGTCAATCCCTTGTAGATATCCCTGTCCCCGAGCTTGGACTGTACGTTGTACTTGGCTCTGCCTTCGGTGGCAACCACATCGCCGATCTTCTGCTGAAACTCCGGATCAAAGGTGGCCGCAAGACCGATCGCCTGCGGGAACACGGTCGCGGTACCGGCTCTGGCCACACCGTGAAGGGCCTCGTTCCACCAGTTATAGGCAGGAATACCGAGGCGCTCAATCGCCGGCGCGTCAAAGCGCAGCTGGGAGGCCTTCTCCTCCAGCGTCATTTGCCCCACAAGACGGACCGCTTGTTCTCTCGCTTCTTCCCTGGTCATAGTTTTCTTCTCCTTTATCTATGTTTGAATTTCCTGAACATCCTGTAATTTATGAGGAAAAGTGCGCCGATGCGCTGCTCTTCCGCCGCTGTTTTGTCCGCAAGAATATAGCAGATGCTTACGCCCATTTCAACCGGTAAAAAGTCGGATGGTTTGCACGCCGCAAAGGGAAAAACATGGCGGTCTTTGGTACCCAAAAAACCACAATTCTGGTATACTAGTGTCCGGAATGGACAGCCAAAGGAGGAAAGTGCGTTGTCTGTACAGGCCGTGGCATTTGATCTGGACGATACCCTGCTAAGGGATGACAGGACCGTCTCCGTTCGTACCGTCAAGGTGCTTCGCGCCCTGGCGGAAAAGGGCGTACTGATTCTTCCCGCCAGCGGAAGAGCCCGCCGCAGCATGGAGGGCTATGTCCACACTATCGGTTGTGCCAGCGCATTCATCGCATGCAATGGAGCCGAGGTATGGGATGCCCGCGGTGAATGCCTCCTGCAAGAAGCTCTCTCCCATGACGACGCTTTGAAGGTCATCCGTTTTCTTGAGCAGCATGGTGTCTACTTTCACACCTACTGGGAGGATGGCTTCTATTATTCCTCCTATGCCGAAGCCGCAGGGACCTATGCCATTTCCTCCGCCCTTTCCGGGCACCTGTGCGCAGACCTTCCAGGGTTTCTTCAGTCGCATCCCACCGCAAAGATCCTTTGTATCGACGACCCTGTCGTCATCACCCGCATGCGGGAGAGCGCTCCCGAAGTGTTTGGTGACAGCGTCAGCGTTTCCACCTCCAAGCCCAATTTCTTGGAAATCACGCCCAGCGGTACCTCCAAAGGGAAGGCCCTCGCCTTTCTCGCGGAGCACCTGGGCTTCTCCCTCGCGCAGACCCTTGCCTTCGGGGATAGCCTCAATGACCTGAGCATGCTTCGCGCCTGTGGCACCTCTGTCGCCATGGGCAATGCGCGATGCGAAGTCCAAGCGGTCTGCACCTTTGTCGCCAAAACCAATAACGAGGACGGCGTAGCCGATTTTCTGGAAACCCATGTCCTTTCCTAATATACGATATACGTTCCATTCTCCGCCCTGTGAGGAGTGTTTTCCATGATCAAGGCCGATGCTTTTGCTTCTCATCTTCACCTGACCTGTCTTTCCCCTTCCACCGTCACCCAGTGGGATATCAATTCTGCCGATTTTAACCGGCCCGGTATGCAGTTCTGCGGTTTCTACGAGTACTTTGCCTTTGAGC
>JAFUZB010000384.1 GCA_017476845.1 Clostridia bacterium | reverse complement strand
ATGTCATCCGCACTCGCAAGCAGCTTTTCATAGTGTCCCAGCTTGTTCTTCAGGTTTCCGACCTTCTGATTGACCTTGGTGGAGTGCTCCAGGTCATTCCAGAAGTCCGGCTGCTCCATCTCCTGCTGGAGCTCCTCAATCTGCTCGCGCATATGATCCACGTGCAGTGCCTCACCGGCAGAGAGAATACTCTTTCGGATGCCCTGCAGGTCCTGGGCATACTGTTCCAATTCTAGCATTCGTTCTTCCTCTTCTTTCTCAGGTCACAACATGGGAAACAGGGAAAGAGGCCCCGTTACAAGAAACCACTCCGTTTCGCCATCTTCCCTTCATCCTTTCCCGTCACCTGCCTTCAGGTGGTTTCCTGAGCGTCCCCTCTGCCATGGCAGTTCTTGTACTTCTTACCCGAACCGCAGGGGCAGGGATCGTTGCGTCCGATCTTCTGCGGTACCCGAATCGGCATGGGCTTGGCAGGCGCCTGGGGCTTCCCGGCCTGCTGCTGTCCGGCCTGTCCGGCTTGACCGGCCTGAGCGGCCACCGCACTGCGGCGCATCGCTTCCCTGAGTGCAGACAGGGTCGGCCTTGCGGTCTGTACACGCTCGGGTGTCCGCTGAATCCTCGCGTGCAGTACAGCGCGCACGGTATCCTCACGAATGAGATAATTGAGCTCCTCGAACATATGTCCGGCTTCGATCTGATACTCGGTGATCGGGTTCTTGCCGGAGTAGGCGCGGTAGCCGATGCCGTCGCGCAGCTGGTCCATGGCATCGATGTGATCCATCCATCTTCTGTCGACCGAGCGAAGGAGCATCACGCGCTCGAACTCGCGCATATCCACGCCGATCTCGGCGATCTCCTTCTCGCGCTCCTCGTACAGCTTGTGGGCGTCCTCCTGCATGGCCTCCGTGAGCGCATCCTTGTCCTCATTGTCGATGAGGTAGGTGTGGGATGCGACAAAGTCCTTGTGGATGCACAGGTTCTCCAGATAGGTGGTCAGATCGTTGACATCCCATTCTCTGGAATCATCCGATGTGCAGTCGCGGGCGATGGCGCTCTCAATGAGCTTATCCTCCATACCCAGGATATTGCTCCTGACCTCCTCGCCCATGAGCACGCGCCTGCGCTGTCCGTAGATGACTTCCCTCTGACGGTTCATGACATTGTCGTACTCCAGCACCTGGCGTCTGGCCTCGAAGTTTCTGCCCTCTATGCGCTTCTGTGCGCCCTCGATCTGCTTGGTCAGCATGCCTGCCGTGAGCGGATCATCGTCGCCCATGCCCAGCTTCTCCACCATCACTCCGATGCGCTCGGAGCCAAAGAGGCGCATGAGGTCATCCTCCAGGGAGATAAAGAACTGGGTGCTGCCCGGGTCGCCCTGACGGCCTGCACGGCCGCGCAGCTGGTTATCGATACGGCGGGACTCATGCCGCTCGGTACCGATGATATGTAGTCCGCCCGTCTTGAGCACGGCCTCGTGCTCGGCGTCGGTCTCTTTCTTATAGCGGTCATACAGCTCCTGATAAGCCGCTCTGGCCTCCAGGACCGCTTCGTCGACCTCCTCGGCATGGCCGGTGGCCGCCTCAATGAGCTCCTCCTCCATGCCCTGATTGCGCAGATCGCGCCTGGCCATGAAGTCGGGGTTGCCGCCCAGGAGAATATCCGTGCCGCGGCCTGCCATGTTGGTGGCAATCGTGACCGTGCCCAGACGGCCTGCCTGCGCCACGATCTCCGCCTCGCGCGCGTGGTTCTTGGCGTTGAGGACGCTGTGCTCAATACCGGTGCGCTCCAGCATCCGGGAGAGCATTTCACTCGTCTCCACCGTCACCGTGCCCACCAGCACGGGCTGGCCATTGGCATGATGCTCCTCAATGGACTTGACCACGGCCTTGAACTTGGCGTTCATGTTCTTATAGACCACGTCGTCCAGGTCCTTGCGGATATTCGGACGGTTGGTGGGCACCTCCACAACGCTCAGGTTGTAGATCGCCTCGAACTCGTCCTCCTCCGTCTTGGCCGTACCGGTCATGCCGGCGAGCTTTTCGTACATACGGAAATAGTTCTGGAAGGTGATGGTCGCAAGCGTCTTGCTCTCGCGCTCGATCTTCACATGCTCCTTAGCCTCAATCGCCTGGTGCAGCCCTTCGGAGTAGCGGCGTCCGATCATGAGACGGCCCGTGAACTCGTCGACGATAATCACCTGTCCGCCCTGCACGACGTAGTCAACGTCGCGCTTCATGAGGGCGTGCGCGCGCAGCGCGCAGTGCACGTGATGGTTGAGCTCGGCGTTCTCGGCATCATTGATATTCTGAATCCCGAAGGCGCGCTCCACCTTCTGTGCGCCGTCATCGGTGAGCGCAACCGACTTTTTCTTTTCGTCGACGGTATAGTCGATTTCGCGCTTAAGGCCCATGACCACATTGTCCACGCGCGTATACAGGTCCGTGGACTCATCGCCCTGACCGGAGATGATGAGCGGGGTCCTGGCCTCATCGATGAGAATGGAGTCCACCTCGTCCACGATGGCGAAGTGGTGGCCGCGCTGCACCAGGTTCTCCTTGCGGATGACCATGTTGTCGCGCAGGTAGTCAAAGCCCAATTCATTGTTGGTGCCATACGTAATATCGCAGGCATAGGCCGCGCGCCGCTCGGCGGGCTCCAGGTCATGGACAATCAGGCCCACGGACAAGCCGAGGAAGCGATGGACCTTGCCCATCCACTCGCTGTCGCGCTTGGCCAGGTAATCGTTGACTGTGACGATATGCACGCCCTTGCCGCTCAGGGCATTGAGGTAGGCGGGCAGGGTAGCCACGAGCGTCTTGCCTTCACCGGTGCGCATCTCGGCGATATTTCCCTGGTGCAGCACCAGTCCGCCCAGGACCTGCACGTGATAGGGACGAAGACCGAGCACGCGCGCATCGGCCTCACGGACGGTCGCAAAGGCCTCGGGAAGGATGTCATCCTCCGTCTCTCCGTTTTTCAGGCGCTCCCTGAACTCATCCGTCTTGGCGCGCAGCTCCTCATCGGTCAGCTGCTTATACTTTTCCTCCAGGTCGTCCACTTGCTTTACGGTCTTCTCCAGCTTACGGAGCACCGAAGCATTGCTTCCGCCCAGAAGATTCTTCACAAATTCCAGCATTTTTCTACTCCTTCATGTGTGCTCTTTTTTCCGCAGCCCCAGGGGTTGTCCCCCGCCTGCAGGCGCAGAAAGCGAAACACGCGGTAAAGTATAGTCTGTCCTTGCTGTAAAAGCAAATCATGGCCGCCTAAGAAAGACGATGAGAAACGATTGCAAAAGTCCGCCGTCTGCGCATAATATGCCCTCGGGCAGTGCGGGACACGCACTGACAATGAAAGAAAGAAGCGATTCTAACATGAACCGGGACCTCACTGTAGGGAAACCCGCCACCGTCCTCTGGAAATTCTGTCTCCCACTCTTTGGGAGCATCATCTTTCAGCAGCTCTACAACATTGCCGACAGTTGGGTTGCCGGCCGCTTTATCGGCGAGGGTGCCCTGGCCGCCGTCGGCAACAGCTACGAGATCACCCTGATCTTCATCGCCTTTGCCTTCGGCTGCAACATGGGCTGCTCGGTCATTGTCTCCCAGCTCTTTGGCGCGAGGGATTACCGGAAGATGAAAACCGCCGTCTCCACCGCCATGCTTCTCACCTTCGCCGTATGCGCCCTCCTCATGGTCTTCGGCCTCCTCTTTTCAGACCGTCTCCTGACCCTGCTTCGCACACCCCCGGAAGTCCTTGCCGACTCCGCCCTGTATCTGGACATCTATATCTGGGGTCTCCCCTTCATGTTTTTCTACAATGTCGCGACCGGAACCTTCTCCGCCCTGGGCGACTCCAAGACCCCGTTTATCTTCCTCGCCCTCTCCTCGACGGCAAATATCCTCATGGACATTCTCTTTGTCACCGCCTTCCGCATGGGCGTGAGCGGTGTCGCCTGGGCCACCTTCCTGTGCCAGGGCATCAGCTGCGCTTTGGCCCTCACCGTCATCGCCCGCCGCATGAAAGCGATCCCGGTTCCCGGAAAGAAGCCGGAAGTCTTCTCGCTTCCTCTTCTTCGCAAGATCCTCGCCATCGCGATCCCCAGCACCCTCCAGCAGAGCTTTATCTCGGTGGGCAACCTCATCATCCAGAGCGTCATCAACGCCTTTGGTGCCGGCGTCATGGCAGGGTACTCGGCCTCGGTCAAGATGAACAACCTTGTCATCACCTCGTTTACCACCCTGGGCAACGGCATCTCCAACTATACCGCCCAGAACATCGGTGCCGGAAAGCGCGAGCGCATCCGCGAGGGCTTCAAAGCCGGCATCCGGATGGTATGGATGCTCTGCATTCCCTTCACCGTGCTCTATTTCTTCTTCGGGCACATCTTTATCCGCTTCTTTGTCGATCATCCCTCCGATATCGCCCTCCAAACCGGCGTCACCTTCCTGCGCATTCTCTCGCCCTTCTACTTCGTCGTCTCCGCCAAGCTTGTCGCCGACGGGATCCTGCGCGGAAGCGGTATGATGCGCCAGTTCATGATTGCCACCTTCACCGATCTCATCCTGCGCGTTACCCTGGCCATCCTCTTCTCGCGCACCGCCCTGGGATCGACCGGCATCTGGTGCGCCTGGCCCATCGGATGGGCGGTCGCGACCGTCCTCTCTCTCCTCTTCTACCGGAGAGCCTTCCGTAACACATGACCCCCGTAACCTAAAGATGCGGCCCGCCAAACGGCGGGCCGCATGCTTTATCTTGGAGAAAACGTTTTCAGGCCTTCTTTTCTGCCTTTCCGGTGAGCTTTTCCCACCGCTTGCGGCGCTTTTCGCGCAGCGCGAGCCGGTCGCCAAGGTCCCTGGCACCCACACCGTACACCAGGTACAGGATGAGCCCGGAAACCAGCATGATAAACACCGTGGAGGCGCAGCGTCTGCCGGAGGCATTCATGTTCATGCCTTCGCGGCCCTCCTCGTTGCACATGCTCTGGATGACCATGGCATAGCTGGTACCGTAGCTGGAGTGGAAGGTCGCACTCATATCATACTCGGTGAAGAGGGCATTGAAGTTCAGTGCAAAGACGGCCAGGACGCTGGGCAGCACAATGGGCAGCTTGACGCGAAGGAAGGTCACCAGATGGCTTGCGCCCAGGTTGCGCGCCGCGTCCTCCAGCTCATCGTCGATGGCATAGAACGCCGCCTTCACCATGCGCAGGGCAAACGGCAGCTTGACCACCGTATAGGCCATCACTATCAGGAAGCGCACATTCTCCGCATAGTACATATTCTGTCCGAACACATACCAGACATTGTTGTTAAAGAAAATGCGGTAGGAGTAGCAGATCAGGATTGTCGGAAGCAGCCAGGGGAACAGCAGGCAGGCTTCCACCACGGCCGCACGCTTCTTGTTCTTATGGGTGAAGATATAGTTGACCGCAATCACGACGATGACGCAGGCAAGGGCCGCAGCCAGCGCCGAGAGCACAAAGCTTAGGCGGATACCGCCGACGGTCTTTTCATTGGCGAACACGCCTGAAATCGAATCGGCACGCACCCTGTGCTTGCCGCGGCTGGTCATGTACTCATAGTCCTGGGATCCGAAATAGTTGACCAACGTCCAGTCCGAGAAGTTCAGGGACTTGGCGCGGATAGCCGGCCAGTTCTGGAAGGAAAAGACCACGATCATGACGACCGGCGTCATGTAGATAATGAACAGCACATAGGCATAGATATGGGCCAGCACGTTCGCCACAGGATTCTGGATCTTCTGCTTGACGAGCTTGGCCTTTGTCTTGCTCACCGAGAGATAATGGCCCTTCTTCTCATAGTGGTTGAGGATGGTGAGAAGGATCATGGTGAACATGGCAAGGATCACAGACAAAAGGGCCGCGCGCGCCTGCGGGAAGGCCTCATCCGCCGTGGTCGATCCGGCCAGACGCACGATCTCGGGATTGATGGAGTTATATCCCAGAAGGGTCGGTGCGGACATAGCGCAAAGACCGGTGATAAACGTCATGACGGTGAGGGAGAAGAGGGTCGGGAGCAGTGTGGGCATAACCACCTTGAAGAGCACCTTGAAGGGCTTGGCACCCATATTGCGCGCCGCTTCGACCGTGTTATAGTCGATGCCTCGGATCGCATTGCGAAGAAACAGCGCATGGTTGGAGGTACAGGCAAAGGTCATGGTGAAGAGCACCGCGGCAAAGCCTGAGAACCACTGCTTGTCCATATTGGGGAAGATCTGCACAAGCCAGGTGGTGAGCATACCGTCCTTATCGTAGAGGAACTGGTAGCCTGTAACGAGCGCGACACCCGAGTAGATGAGGGTTGTCATATACCCAAGTCTTAGGATCTTCGCGCCCTTGATATCAAAGTACTCGGTGAGCAGCACGATGCTGATGCCCACGATATTGACGGTGACGACAAGGCACAGGGCAAGCTTCAGGGAATTGACCACAAAGCTTGGCATATTGCCCGCCAGGAAGAACCGGATGACCGCAAGCGGATCCGCATTGCCCGAGGCGTCCTTGGTGGTAAAGATGGAGGTCAGCGTGTTCAGGCACGGGATGACCATGAAACCAAGAAAGAGATAGATGAACAGTACGGCGCCGAAGACCTTGTAGATCATGCTGGCGTCGAGGGTCTTTTTCCGCATCCCACTCACCTCACCTTATGCGTCATACGACATGATGTCCT
>JAFUZB010000383.1 GCA_017476845.1 Clostridia bacterium | reverse complement strand
CTCCATGTCAAGGTCTGACACGGCATCGTCGGGGTTGAGCACACGATCCTGGATGGTCTCGTCACTGGCCGTGGCTTACGCTTCCCGGAAGGTCTCCTCCGTCGGGATGCCTTCCTCGGGGGACGCTTCCTCTTCGCCCTGCTCCTCGCGGTCCGCACGTGCCACGCTCGCGATGCGGCTGTCCTCGGCGATGCGCATGAGGCGCACACCCTTGGCGGTACGTCCGCATACACGGATGGAATCGACAGCGGAGCGGATGATGGTGCCGTCATCGGTGATGAGGAGGATATCCTCATCCATGTGTACGACCAGGAGCGCGGCGAGCGCGCCGGTCTTGGGCGTGAGGGTGATGGCACGGATACCCTTGCCGTTTCTGCCCTGTTCGCGGTAGGCGTCGGGACTGGTGAGCTTGCCGTAGCCGCCGGTGGTGATGGCCAGGACCATGCTGTCCGGCTCAATCATGGCCAGGTCGATGACCTCGTCGCCCTCGCTCAGGCGGATAGCGCGCACGCCCGTAGCCATACGGCCCATGGTGCGTACCTTGCTCTCGGAGAAGCGGATGCTCATGCCCAGGCGGGTGCCCATGATGAGCTCGTCGCCCTCCTTGGCCAGGCGTACGCCGATGAGCTCGTCCTCCTCGCGCAGGTTCAGAGCGATCAGACCGTTGCGGCGCAGGTTCCTGAACTCGGAGAGCGGGGTCTTCTTGACGATGGCATTGCGCGTGCCAAAGAGCAGATTGTAGGGCGTGTCATCCCCGCGTGGCATGGGCAGCATCGTGGAGATCTTCTCGTCCGTGGAGATCTGCAGGAGATTGATGATGGCCGTTCCTCTGGCCGTGCGTCCTGCCTCCGGAATCTGGTAGCACTTGAGACTGTAGGCGCGGCCGCGGTTGGAGAAGAACATGATTTCCTGGTGTGTATTGACAATGCACATCTGGACCGCATAGTCCTCTTCCTTGGTGGTCATGCCGGACACGCCCTTTCCGCCGCGGTGCTGGGCCTTGTAGGTGGAGGCGGAGACGCGCTTGATATATCCGGTATGGGTGAGGGTGACAACCATGTCCTCCTCGGCGATGAGGTCCTCCACATCGATCTCGCCCTCAATCGCGGTGAGCTCGGTGCGGCGGTCATCGGCAAACTTGGCCTTGATGGCCAGGATCTCGTCTTTGATGACCCCCATGAGGAGCTTTTCGTCGGCCAGGAGGGAGGAGAGATAAGCGATGGTCTTCTGCAGCTCGTTGTATTCCTCCAAGAGCCTGTCGCGTTCCAGACCGGTCAGACGGGCAAGACGCATGTCCAGGATGGCCTGGGCCTGCTTTTCGGAGAAATCAAAGGTATCCATGAGGCCCTGCTTGGCGGTGGCGGTGTCGGGGCTGTTGCGGATCAGGGAGACGATCTCGTCGATGTGATCCAGTGCCTTGAGCAGGCCTTCCAAGATGTGGGCGCGGGCATTGGCCTTGTCCAGGTCGAACTTGGTGCGGCGGGTGACCACGTCCTTCTGGTGCTCGAGATAGTAGTAGATCATCTCGCGCAGGTTGAGGACCCTGGGCTTTCCGTCCACCAACGCCAGCATGTTGGCGCCGAAGGTCTCCTGGAGACTGGTGTGCTTGTAGAAGAAGTTGAGAATGACCTGGGGATAGACATCCTTCTTGAGCTCGACGACAATGCGCATGCCGTTGCGGTCGGACTCGTCGCGGATGTCGGAGATGCCCTCAATGCGCTTGTCGCGCACGAGCTCGGCCATCTTTGCCACCAGGTTGGCCTTGTTGACCATGTAGGGAATCTCGGTGATGACAATGCGGCTCCTGCCGCCGCCCATCTCCTCAATGGAGGACTTGCAGCGCACGTCGATATGACCGTGGCCGGTATAGTAAGCCTGGCGGATGCCGCTGCGGCCGAGGATGATGCCGCCGGTGGGGAAGTCCGGTCCCTTGATGTGCTCCATGAGGTCGTCGATGGTGCACTCGGGATTGTCGATCATGCACACGACGCCGTCGATGACTTCTCCCAGGTTGTGCGGGGGAATGTTGGTGGCCATACCTACGGCGATGCCGTTGGAGCCGTTGACGAGGAGGTTGGGGAAGCGGGCGGGGAGCACGGCGGGCTGCATGAGGGTTTCGTCGAAGTTCGGATAGAAATCGACGGTATCCTTCTCAATGCCCTCGAGCATGTACATCGTCAGCTTCTGCAGACGCGCCTCGGTGTAACGCATGGCGGCAGCGCCGTCGCCGTCCACGGAGCCGAAGTTTCCCTGGCCCTCGACGAGGGGATAGCGGATGTTGAAGGGCTGGGCCAGGCGGACCATGGCGTCGTAGACCGAGGAGTCGCCGTGGGGATGGAATTTACCGAGCACGTCACCGACAACACGCGCACTCTTGCGGTAGGGCTTGTCGGGGGTCATGCCGAGCTCGGCCATATCGTAGAGGATACGGCGGTGCACCGGCTTGAGACCGTCGCGCACATCGGGCAGGGCGCGGTCCACGATGACGGCCATGGCGTAGGAGATGAAGCTCTTCTTCATCTCCTCCTCCAGATTGACCGGAATCAGTTTATCCTGGATATCACTCATGATGTATCTCCTTTGCTGTGCGTCTGTGTCTGTCAGATATCCAGGTCCTTGACCAGGTCACTGTTCTCCTGAATGAACTGCTTGCGCGGCTCGACGGAGTCACCCATGAGCAGGGTGAAGAGCTGGTCGGCTTCCATGGCATCCTCGGGAGTGATACGCATCATGGTGCGGGTTTCGGGGTTCATGGTGGTCATCCACAGCTGCTCGGAGGACATTTCGCCCAGACCCTTGTAGCGCTGGATGTCCGGCTTGGGGTCGCGGCCGATCTCGTCCAGGACACGCTGGAGCTCATCGTCGTCATAGACGTAGCGCTCGATCTTGCCGCGGGTGACCTTGTACAGGGGCGGCATGGCGGCGTAGACATAGCCCTTTTCGACCAGGGGACGCATGTAGCGGTAGAAGAAGGTGAGCAGCAGGATGCGGATATGTGCGCCGTCCACGTCCGCGTCCGTCATGCAGACGATGCGGTGATAGCGCAGCTTGGTCTCGTCAAACTCGTCTCCGATACCGCAGCCGAAGGCGGTGATCATGGCGCGGATCTCCTGGTTGCTAAGCGCACGCTCCAGCCTCGTCTTCTCCACGTTGAGGATCTTTCCGCGCAGCGGGAGGATCGCCTGGAAATGACGGTCGCGGCCTTCCTTGGCCGAGCCGCCTGCGGAGTCGCCCTCGACCATGAAGATCTCGCACTTGGAGGGATCGCGCTCGGAGCAGTCGGCCAGCTTGCCGGGCAGGGAGGCGGATTCGAGGACCGTCTTGCGGCGGGTCATCTCACGCGCCTTGCGCGCGGCCTCGCGGGCCCTTGCGGCGTTCACGCAGCGGTCCAGGATGGTCTTGGCGATGGGCGGGTTCTCCTCCAGATAGGTGGTGAGCTCCTCGGTGACGATCGCGTCCACGACGCCGCGGACCTGCCCCGAGCCCAGCTTGGACTTGGTCTGGCTCTCAAACTGCGGGTCCTCCATCTTGATGGAGACAATCGCCGTCAGGGATTCGCGCACGTCATCGCTCTTGAGGTTGGTATCGGAATCCTTGAGGTACTTGTACTTTCTTCCGTAGCTGTTGATCGCGCGCGTCAGGGCGGTGTTAAAGCCGGTCAGATGGGTGCCGCCGTCGGGAGTGGCGATATTGTTGGCGAAGGAATAGATGGCATCCTGGTAGCTGTCGTTATACTGCAGCGCCACCTCCACGAGAATCCCGTCCTTGATGCCCTCGGTATAGATGGGCTCGGGGAAGAGCGGGGTCTTGTGGCGGTTGAGATACTTGACATATTCCTTAAGCCCCCCGGCATAGCAGAAATCGTTTTCCTTGGGCTCCTCGGGCCGCTCGTCGCGGTAGAGGATGCGAATGCCCGTGTTGAGGAAGGCCATCTCGCGAAGGCGTGTCTTCAGGGTCTCGTACTCAAAGGCACCGGTCTCAAAGACACCCTCAGGATTGCTTTCGTCCCGGACATCGGGCCAGAACTGGATGGTCGTGCCGGTGCGGTCGGTGCTTCCGATGACCTTCAGGTCATACAGATACTTGCCACGCTCGTACTCCTGCTGGTAGATCTTCCCGTCCTGATAGACCGTGACGGTCAGGTGGCGGGAGAGGGCGTTGACCACGGAGGCGCCCACGCCGTGCAGACCGCCGGACACCTTGTATCCTCCACCGCCGAATTTGCCGCCCGCGTGCAGGATGGTCAGACAGACCTCGACGGCGGGACGTCCGGTCTTGGGATGGATGCCGACGGGGAAGCCGCGGCCGTCATCCTTGACGGAGACAGAGCCGTCCCGGTGCAGGACCACCTCGATCTCCTTGCAAAAGCCTGCGAGGGCTTCATCAATGGAGTTGTCGACGATCTCGTACACCAGATGGTGCAGACCGCGGACATCCGTTGAACCGATATACATGCCGGGGCGTTTGCGCACCGCCTCCAGGCCTTCCAGCACCTGGATCTGCTCTTCGCCGTAGTCCTCCGTCACCTGAGTGGCTTCGCGGATCTCGCGCTCCATCTCCTCGGGATTGAGCTGGACATAGTCGTCCACTTTGCCCGGATCCTCTGCGGCGACTTCCTGCTCTTCGCTTTCCTTGGGAGCATTCAGTTCCTGCATTTCATTCTCTTGCATATTCCACCTCGTCATGTGCTAGGGTTGGGGCCTCTTTCCAGCGGTTTTGCAGTGTGCGCATGCCTGTGGGTGTAAGGATGCCCCGCTCGTCTTCCCCTGTCCTCTGATAGAGGATGAAGGTTCTGGGCTGACTTCCCAGCTTCTCAAGACGCCCCGCCTTGCGGAGCCTATTGATGAGAAGCTGCGTGTCCTCTCCGATGTGGTCGAGTGAGGCTGCGAAGACCATGTCCTCCTCATGGAGGGTGTGTCCTCTGCCTACGTGCACCAGCATAAACTGCACCTCCGGGATTCGAAAATATCCTGTGCGGGAAGGGAGAAAATCCCTTCGGAACAAAGAAAAATCGAATCAACACATTATACCATTTTGTGCGTCATTTGAGAAGGTTTTTACGGGTGTTTCTTCATTATAATATGGCGAAATCGGGAGGGTTTCCGGTAAGAAATAACAAACCCATGGAAAAATTGCAGAAATACAACATTTGATGACACACTGAAATTGAGCGGAGAAGAAGATGAAAATGAGCGATGAAGAGCGAACAGATGACCTTTTACAGGGCCTTGGGTAGCAAGGCGTGGGAACAGGAAAGGGCGCCTTTCAGTCCGTGTATTTCGGTCGCTTTCGTCTCTCCACCCCTTTTCAAGCGCTGGAAGATATGCTAGAATACGCGGGAAACATATGCAGCGTGTATGTTGATTTTCCCCTGCGAGCGGGACTCATGATTCTGTTGGGTGCGCCTGACGGATCATGTCAGTACCAGTTACGGCAGAAAATACTGGAGGAATGAACATGATTACAGCAGGCGATTTCAAAAAGGGTATCACCATCGAATGGGACGGCGGCGTATGGAATATCGTTGATTTCCAGCACGTGAAGCCCGGCAAGGGTGCTGCTTTCGTGCGCACCAAGATCAAGAACGTCATGACCGGTGCCGTCGTTGAGCGCTCCTTCAACCCCACCGACAAGATGCCCAAGGCTATCATCGAGACCAAGGAAATGCAGTACGTCTACAATGACGGCGATCTGTATTACTTCATGGATAACGAGACCTTCGAACAGCTGCCGCTCAACCACGACCAGGTGGAAGACGCCATCCCGTTCGTCAAGGAAGGCACCACTGTGACCGTCCGCTTCTTCAAGGGAAGCGCCTTCTCCGTGGAAGCCCCGAACTTCGTCACCCTGCAGGTGACCGACACCGAGCCCGGCTTCAAGGGTGATACCGCCAGCAACACCTATAAGCCCGCCACCCTCGAGACTGGCTACAGCCTCCAGGTGCCGCTGTTCATCAACACCAACGATATGATTCGTGTGGATACGCGTACCGGCGAATACATGGAGCGTGCCTGAGCATCTTAAGCGGCACGGGAAGGAAGACTGCATGAGCGCTATCGGAGAGAAAGTAGGCTATCTCAAGGGCTTGGCTGAGGGACTCAAACTTGACCCGAAAGATGGCAGGAATCAGCTCATTCTGGGTATCCTGGACCTGATAGGGGACATGGGAGAAGACCTGCAGGAGCTGCATGATCGCGATGATTTCGCGAATGAAAAGATGGCCGATCTTAGCATGTCCTTCCTGAAAGTCCTTCTCGAACGGGCCATCTACGACGATGAAGACGATGATGAGGACGACGACTTCGACGAGGACGACGAAGACCTCGACGATGAAGATGAAGATGACGAGGACGACGAAGACGAGGATGATTTGGGAATCGATCCGGAGGAACTGAAGGAACTTTACCTTCACACTCCACCCATCGATATGCGTCCATGGATCTATGCCAGATCCTCCTCGGTGTTTGACGAAGATGATGACTATGAGCTCACCGAAGAAGAGATTGAGGATCGGACCAAAGCCGCATTTGAAGTTTCACTCAACGTTGTGAGACGCCCTGAGACTGTATCCTACAAGTGCCCGCACTGTGGTGTCTCCAATCTCTACAAGTCCAAGAACCTTCCGCGTGAGCTGAAGTGCAAAGCATGCGGAGAGAGCATTCCGCGTGATCATGAAACGGTCATTTGCCCCCACTGCAAAGGGAAGGTCGATGTGAACATCGACATGTTTGATCTGGAAGGCTATCTGCCTTGTCCCCGGTGCGGAGGAAACATCATTCATTGAAAAAGGCATAAGAATGGCATAAGAAAACAGAAGGCTTTATGGCCTTCTGTTTTCTTATGTGCCCCACTCTTACGGGAGGGATGCTTGGAGGAAGGGGACGCGGGTGCGAGATTGCCCACTAAAGACAGGGAAACCGCAATGCGGTTTCCCTGAAAAGGATTATCCGAGCTTGGCAAGGCCCAACTGGACACGGCGCAGGGTTTCCTCTTTGCCGAGCAGATAGGCGATTTCCATCGCCCCGCCGGGGGTGGAAGCCTGGCCGGAGATCGCAATGCGAAGCGGCCAGAGGACGGCGCCGTTCTTCAGGCCCGCCTCCTGGATGGCGGCAATGATCCGGTCATGGATGACGCTTTCCTGCCACTCCTCCTCGGAGATGCCCTCGAGGATCGGGAGACAGAGCTTCAGGCTCTCGCGGGCCACATCCGGATTGGACTTCATCTTCTTATGGGTATACAGCGCAAGATCATACTCGGGCATTTCGCCAAGGAAGCGGACCATATCGGGCACACGATTGAAGACCTCGGTCCTGTCCTTCATGAGCTCGGCCAGGCGGGTATAGTCGATGTCCTTGCCGGCGAGCGCCTGATCAAACCAGGGGGTCACGATCTCAAGGTAGCGATCAAAGTCCATGCGGCGGATATACTCGGCGTTGAACCAGGTGAGCTTATCCACATCGAAGATGCCGGGGGCCTTATTGAGGCGGGAGACATCGAAGGCTTCAATGAGTTCGTCCATCGTGAAGAACTCGCGGTCGTCTCCGGGATTCCAGCCGACCAGGGCCAGGTAGTTGATGAGGGCTTCTGTCAGATAGCCCTTGTCGATAAAGTCGGAATAGTAGGCATCGCCGTCGCGCTTGCTCAGCTTATGGGTGGCATCGCGCATGACGGTGGGCAGATGCACATACTGGGGACGCTCCCAGCCGAAAGCGTCATAGAGGAGATTATATTTGGGCGTGGAGGAGAGATACTCCGCGCCGCGCATGACATGGGAGATGCCCATAAGATGGTCATCAATGACGTTGGCGAAGTTGTAGGTCGGCATGCCGTCGGCCTTGATGAGCACCATGTCATCCAGGGTATCGTTGGGGAAGGACATATCCCCGTACACCAGGTCGTGGTAGGTGCTCTCACCCTCGGTGGGGCAGTTCATGCGGATGACGTAAGGCTGGCCTTCACTTAAGCGGCGATCGATCTCTGCCTGAGGCATAT
>JAFUZB010000382.1 GCA_017476845.1 Clostridia bacterium | reverse complement strand
GCGGGCAGACATTTACATATTGACAGATATCGATATGTAATCTACAATCACATTGATACTTATCAATGTGAGGTGAAGTCGTGTGGAAACAGAAAGACTTACGCAGATCGCCAGGGCGCTGACGGATGAAAACCGCGTGCAGATCATCCGGATGCTGGCGGAGGGAGAAAAATGCGCGTGCGATCTGCTCGCACAGCTGGAGATTGGGCAGCCGACCCTGTCACACCATATGAAGCTGCTCAATGAGAGCGGACTGGTGAAAACCCGAAGGAGCGCAAAGTGGAGCTACTATTCCCTGGATGTGAAGGCTTGGGATGCATTTCGGGAGGAGATAGAGCATTTTTGCGCCAAGGCAGCGCAGGAGACGGTGCGCGAGTGCGATTGTGAAGGGGGATGCGGACAATGAAAAGCCAGAGCGGTTCCTCTCCGATGGGGACATTTCAGCGCAATCTTACCTGGTGGGTTCTCTTCTGCATGGGGCTGGGTGTCCTCCTGGGTCACGTTTTCCCCGCGCTCCCGTCCTGGCTGGACCATTTTACCTATGCCGGGGTCTCCCTTCCCATGGCGGTGCTCATCTGGGTAATGATCTACCCCATGATGCTCAAGGTTGACTTTCAGAGCCTCAAGCGTGTCGGAAAGAATCCCAAGGGACTGTTTGTGACATGGGCAGTCAACTGGCTGGTGAAGCCCTTCACCATGTACGGGATAGCGTCCTTCTTTTTCTTCGTGGTCTTCAGGCGGTGGATCGATCCGGAGCATGCTACGCAGTATCTGGCAGGAGCGGTGCTGCTTGGCGCGGCGCCCTGCACGGCGATGGTCTTCGTGTGGAGCACACTCACCGGAGGCAATCCGGCCTACACGGTGGTGCAGGTGGCCTCCAATGACCTCATCATCCTCGTCGCCTTTGTGCCCATCGTGCACTTCCTTCTCGGGGTGTCCCAGGTGCCCGTTCCCACAGGCACCCTGGTGATCAGTGTGATCCTCTTTGTGGTGATTCCCCTTGCGGGCGGCATCCTCACGCGCAAAGCGGTGGTTGGGCGGAAGGGAGAAAACTACTTTAGCGAGGTGTTAGTTCACCGCTTTGATGCCGTAACGACCGTGGGCCTGCTTCTGACCCTGGTGATGATCTTCATGTGCCAGGGCGAGGTGATACTGCAGCATCCGCTGCATATTGTGCTCATTGCGCTGCCGCTCATCTTGCAGACCTTTCTCATCTTCTTCCTTGCCTTCTATCTGTGCCGCGCGCTGCATCTGCCCTATGACATTGCCGCGCCCGCGGGGATGATCGGGGCCTCGAATTTCTTCGAGCTTGCCGTCGCGGTGGCCGTAGCGCTCTTTGGCACGACCAGTTCAGCCGCCCTGGCCACAACGGTGGGTGTGCTGACTGAAGTCCCCGTGATGCTCACCCTGGTAGGATGGGCCAACCGTCATCGCTGGGCGTAGGGAATGGGTTACAGGCTGCATGCTCCCTTGCCCGGATGGTATGGCGAGGTGTGCGGAGAGGGAAGAGAAGATGCCCAGTTGGTTGAAATACCGACCAGTTGGTGAATTTCCCTTCCCATCAGGCAAAGGGATTGCTATATTCCGGAGGACAAAAGCAATTCTTGCTTTCTACTCACCTTCTGGAAGGAGCGAATCTCAATGGCAAAGCTTTCACGTCGTGATTTTCTGAAGTATGCCGGCAAGGGCGCGATCGGTGCGGCTGCGGCCAGCATGCTGCCGCTTAGCGGTCTGGCGGAGGGCCCGGGCGGCCCCGGCGGCCCTGGCGGTCCCTTCGGCGGTCCTGCCAGCCTGTATACCCCCGGCACTTACACTGCTACCGGTACCGGCCGCAATGGGGATGTCACCGTCACCATGACCTTTGACGAGAACAACATTACCGACATCGTGATCGATATTTCCGGCGAGACCCAGGAAATCGTCGGCGATGCTGCGGACAAGCTCACCAAGGCCATGTTCGACAAGCAGAGTGCCGATGTGGACGCCGTGACCGGCGCCACCCTCACCTCCGACGGTGTCAAGGAAGCCGCGGCAAAGTGTATTGCCCAGGCCAAGGGTGTACCTTACGAGGCCCTGACGGGCAATGTGGCCGATCCCACCGCCATCACCAATCCCGACGGCACCACGACCTATTACAGCATGCGCCGTTCCTGGCTGGGTGAAGCGCCCCAGATCGCAGAGACGGACATCGCAGGCGAATACAGTGCCGACGTGATCGTCATCGGCGCGAACTACTCCGGTGCGCCCTGCTTCCGCATGGCCTGCGAGAAGGGCAACACCTGCATCGTGATTGATTCCCAGAGCGAAGAAACCTTCAACAGCTACGGCGGCGAGCTGGGCCACTTCAACTCCACCTGGCAGGAGAAGGTGTTGGGCGTACCCAAGAGCACCTTCGATCCCACGGACTTCATCGACAGCTGGCAGCTGCAGTCCGCAGGCCGCGCGCAGCCCGACCTCATCCGCAAGTTTGCCCAGCGCAACGGCGAGATCGTGGACTGGATGTTCGAGGTCTATGACGATGTGGCCCAGGTCACCAGCGTAGCCACCATCGACCAGAAGGATAACAAGTACAACTACAAGAAGGGCCATTTTTGGACCTATCCCGCAACGGCCAATCTGGGTAGCGGTGGCATGGGCTCCAGCGGCAACTTCTGCAAAGCACAGGTCCAGAAGGGCCTCGAAGCCAGCCCGGACAGCCGGGCCTTCTATGAGATGACCGCCAAGGTGCTCATCAAGGACGGCGACACGGTCTGCGGTGTCATCTGCCAGGATGAGAAGGACGGACGCTATTATCGCTTCATGAGCAAGAAGGCCGTCGTGCTTGCGACGGGCGATTTCTCCGCCAACAGTGAAATGTACTCTGCCCTGTGCACGGAAGTGCAGGAGTGCAATCCCTATACCCGTCTCACCGGTTCCGGCCGCAGCGGCTATGGTCACAGAATGGGCATCTGGGCCGGCGGCGTGATGGAGATCGGCCCCCGCGCTGCGATGGGCGGTGCCACCAGCGCCCTGCCCATGGGCTTCTTCGGTGCCGCGGGCGGACTGTGGATCAACAAGTACGGCAAACGCTTCTGCAACGAGTGCTTCGGCGTGCCCTTCGTAGCCGGCTGCCAGAGTGCCCGTCAGCCCATCAATTCCAGCATTGTGCAGGTTTGGGATAACGGCCACTGGCGTGAATTCGCGCAGAACCAGGCCCTGGGTCACTTCAATGCTGCAGACATCAGCGACGCAAAGATGGACGAATACCAGCAGAAGCTGGATGAAGCCTATGCGGCAGGTCCTGCGGGCGCCAACGGCGTGTTTGCGGCCGACGATCTGGAAACCCTGGCCTCCTATCTCGGATTCGAGGGCAAGGAAGCCGAAAACTTCGTAGAGGCCGTGAAGACTTACGACAGCTATGCGGAAGCCGGCAAGGATCCCGACTATGCGAAGGCACCCGACATGATGTTCCGCATCAATGAAGGCCCCTTCTATGCCGAAAAGATCACCCGCAATGCCAATCTGGTTCTGGTCACGCTGGCAGGTCTTTTCGTGGATGGCAACGGCGCGGTGCTCAATCAGGACTTCGAGCCCATCCCCGGACTGTTTGCAGTCGGCAATGCCTCCGGCGGACGCTTCCCGCTGCAGTACACCAGCCCCATGAACGGCATCTCCATCGGTATGGCCACCGTGCTTGGTGCATTGACCGGTGAATATATCGGTGAAGAAGCCCCGGTGGTTTCCTCCGGTGACAGCGCAACGAGCGCACTGGGAACCAAGTAATCCTTTCGTAAAAAACCGGGCGCGGGTCTTGCATCCGCGTCCGGTTTTTGCAAAGATACATCCGGTGAGTGAATCTTGGAAGCGAGGCGATGCGGCATGTCCAGTCTGACACCGATGGTGCTTGACCTGAGGATGCCCTTTTATCCGATCAAAAGCACCTATGACAAGAGAACCTTGGTGGAAATGCAGGACCCGGCTATGGTGCAGGCGTACGTGCAGGCGCTTCGGCGCGAAGCGGAGGCGGCAGCGGCCGATTATGCCGACTGTGAAATCCTGGCGGTGCATATCGGCGGAGGGATTGCCGGCCATGCGGACGATGAGGGCCTGGGACAATTGCTCCGGGATATGCGCAGAGGGTTTCACTTTGCAGACGATGCACAAGTTTCCCTCAAGTTGCATCCCGGCATGGTGAGCGTGGAGACACTGAACGCCTGCCAAAGGGGAAGGGTGAACAGGCTCAGTGTGGACTATGTCACCTCCGATCCCTTTGAAAGCGAGGCCATAGGACGTTTTTTGCCACCCAATGTGATGGAAACCACGATGATGGTTCTGGGAAACAGCCCGCTTGCCCTGTCCTTTGATCTCATCACGGGTCTGCCCGGACAGTCGGAGGCCTCCCTCATGCGAACTTTAGATCAGGTGAAGGCCTATGGGGCCAAGGAGATTGTCCTGCATCCGCTGCAGATTATCCCGGAAACTGCGTTTGCCGACAGGTGCCGGGAATATGCGTCAAGCACGTCACCGCGAAGGCACCTGCCCAATGAAAAAGAGTCTGATGCTCTGTGGCATGCCGCGCAGGCGTGGTGTGCGCAGGAGGGCTATCTTCCAGATAGTCCTGGGCGCTTTGCCCTGCCGGGGTGGGAATCGAACTACCATCGTCTGATGGCGGAAGGCATAGCCTCGCTAGGCTTTGGCCTGGGTGCTGTCACCAGGACGGACGGCGCGGAAGCGGTGAATATCTCCGATCTGTCGTCTTACATCCGGTATGCTCCGGATCCGACAAAGATCATTGCCACGGTCCGACCGCTTGCGATGTGAGTGGGCAGCCAGAATTTCCGTGGGATGATCCCAGCTTCAGGCAAAGCCGGGTGAAGCTTGACCATGTTCCTGTGCACTCAAGACAAACAGCTGGTGCTCGAAATGATTCGAGCACCAGCTGTTTTTACCAATGCCTACAGGTCAATGCACACCAAGCATGGATGACGGAGATTTACTCGCTCTGCTGACCACTTGGCTGAATGATAAAGTCGATGTATCCATGTTCACCACCGGTGTAGAGGTCACGGTCATCCATGCCCTCTGTATATTCTACCACCGTGTAGGTTAACCGGCAGGGGATGGTGCCATCCTTCAGATTGTCGCGCACGGAACGGACCGCATCCATACGGGAGTTCACGTGTGAGGGCAGGTCCGGATTCTCTTCTGCGTAGTCTGCCATTTTCTGATCATAGGCATCACTTAGCCAGTCCAGGCTGACTTCCTCCATGAATACGATATCTCCCTCCGGGGTGCGCACCATGTCCATGGCACCGTACACGTCAAGTGTCCCGTCAAACAGGGTAATATCCTCCCGCTCTATGAGAAGCAGCTTT
>JAFUZB010000381.1 GCA_017476845.1 Clostridia bacterium | reverse complement strand
CCTGACACGTCTGCTTTAAGTCCCGAATTAAACACCTGCGGTCTGTCCCATGCGGGTGGGACCCAACGTGCCAGTACTGGCTGCTGGCTAGGCTTTACCAGGCGGGTCATATCTCCCGCTGTCTATCGTGAACCGAACTGGCGCACTCATGGATTTACTCCTTACGAACTGTCATACACCAAATAAACGTTGCGTATTCTTGCGGCAGCATGTGATCAGTATATCCTCTTCCATCTGCATATGGCGGACAAGCTCAGATGCCACAAAGCGGATATTTTGAGGCAGATTCGTGCGGGCTAGGCCCGGTATGTTTCGGGGTGTCAGGTATGGCGCATCCGTTTCGATGAGAACGCGGTTAAGCGGAAGGACCTTGACTGCTTCGCGCAACTCCCCTGCCCTTCTGTCATCGCAAATCCAGCCTGTGATTCCTATGGAAAAGCCCATATCAAGATAGGTTTCAAGTGTTGCTCTGTCCCCGGTAAAGCAGTGTATCACACTGCGCCGGCAGAGTTCGGGATAAGCGGAAAAGACCTGAATCATATCAGAAGCGGCCCTTCGTTCGTGGAGAAACATGGGCTTTCCGGTCTCCATGGCAATATGGATCTGCTTTTCCAGTGCACGCAGCTGGTTCTCTTTCGTGGAGAACATCCGATCATAATCCAGTCCACATTCGCCTACGGCTACAATTCTGTCTTTGGTTTGAGCATCTCGAATGTATGCGAGTTGAGCTTCAGTGAGTCGATCCGCATTGTGCGGATGAATACCGCAGGTGCCATAAACCAGCGTATGTGTTTCGAGAAAGCGAACGATTGCATGGTTTTCTTCATTATCAGAACCCGTAAGGATGCACTCAACATCCGCTTCTGCTGCTTCTCGAATGATTTTCTCAGGGTCAGGAAACTGACTTGAAAAGAGGTTGAGGCCGATATCACAGTATTTCATGAGGAGGCTTCCTTGTCATTTTCAGGCTGTTCATTTGCAAGGCGAATACCATCAACCAGAATGCCAAAGTATTCAGCATCACCGGTGATACAGGCCATGCAGTTGTCACATACTTTCTCGGGGTTCAGATCGCAGCGGCAATCTCCGCAGTCGATGCAGTCCCGATCATAGAGAATACAACGGTTATTGCTCATGAGTATATCCTTTTTGGTTTGACGCAATTCCATGTGGCGTGCTATGATGATAGCACTACCATTGCAAGGAGAAAGCAATGAATTATGAATTGATTGAATCCCAGCTTAAGGAACTGATTGAGAGCTGCCCTATCGCGCTCAGTACCATGGCTAATGCGGCGAGCCTTATATACCATGGAATGGAAAACCTGAACTGGGCTGGGTTTTATGTGCTTCGCGGCAATGAACTGGTCCTTGGACCTTTTATAGGTAAGCCTGCATGCACTCGTATTCCGATCGGAAAAGGCGTTTGTGGCACTGCGGTGAAAGAACGCAGAGTACAGCGCGTTGAAAATGTACATCTTTTCCCCGGGCATATTGCCTGTGATAGTGCATCGCAGTCGGAGATCGTTATCCCGCTTATTCGGGATGATGTCATTTACGGAGTGTTGGATATCGACAGTCCAGTTCTCTCTCGCTTTACCGAAGCAGATCAGGAAGGTTTGGAACGGATCTGTGATCTGATGATGGCATCACTGGACTGGGCGGGAGGACTGCTAGCGTGAGCACACTCGCTGTATTGGTAGGCACATGTAATCCAAGCAAGAGCAAAGAGCTGATAGACATGCTGTTGCCGTTTTCTGAGATCACACCGGTGACGCCATGGGAGATCGGCAAAGAGAACGTGGATATACGGGAAAACGAGGAAAGCATACGGGGAAATGCGATCGCAAAGGCAACAGCCTGGGCACATATTGCGCATATGCCGGCACTGGCGGAGGATTCGGGGCTGCTGTTCCCTGAACTCCCTGCAGACCATCCGGACCAACCGGGACAATATGTCAGACGATATCATGGTAAACGCCTGAGCGATGATGAAATGTTGACGCACTATATCGACATTGTCAGGCGTCATGGCGGTGAATTGACTGCGTGCTGGATAAACTGTTGGTGTGTTGCTGCAGACGACATACATGGAACGGTCTACGAAAACCGTTCTCGCAGTTTTGTCCTGCGTACAACCGCCTGCACCAAACGACATCCGGGCTGGCCGCTGGATTCAATCTCCTATTTCCCAGAAGCCGGAAAATATCTGGTGGAGATGGGCCACAATGAGCTCAACTGCATGGAAGAGCAAGAAGAGAGAAAAGAAAACCGAAAGGCTTGGTTCAGACAGAGTCTTGCGCTCCTGATTGACGACAAGCTTCCGGCTTTCTAATACGCTTCAGGCAATGCTCAGGCATTGTCCTTTTTTGTGTAACCGACAGATGCAAGGAAACGAAGGAAGCCTTCTCTGCCCTCTTTGTTCTGCTTGTAAACACCTGCATCTGCAAGAACCTGCGCACATACGACAGCGATTTCGCTGCGCAGACGATCCATGGCCTGATCTACGGTGGCACTCAGGCCATCGCGATCAATGATCTTCTGTATCCAATCGAAATGCTTTTCGGAGGGATCAGAAGGATCCGGTCTTACAAGCGGCCTATCTCCTGTCAGGAAAGGCACAAGGTCTGCAATTTCCGTCTTCAGGCGTCCGGGGAGAATGAACAGGCCCATGACCTCAATCAGACCGATATTCTCTTTCTTAATATGATGGAGTTCGTCGTGGGGATGATAGATACCTAGCGGATATTCGCTACTGGTTAGATTGTTGCGCAAAACAAGCTTCAATTTCCATAGATCTCCATCTTTGCGCAGAATCGGTGTGATGGTATTATGCGGAACTCCCTCGGTTTCACTCAGGATGCACAGCGATTCATCTGTCCAATTCCGCCATGCATTGAGAATCTGCTCTGCACTGTTGATGAGTGCTTCGGAATCTGCGGAGGCAAGTTGGATCGTGGACATGGGCCAGTCCAAAATGCTAGCCTGAATCTCTGGATCATCCCCTGCTAGAACGATTTCTTCGTCGGCTTTGTCCATGGGGAAGGTGTAACGTCCACCCTGGAAATGATCATGGTTCAAAATCGAACCACCAACGATAGGAAGGTCGGCATTACTTCCTAGGAAATAATGCGGGAACTGCCTGACAAAAGAGAAGAGTCGCTCAAAGGTTCCCCGATCGATTTTCATTGGAATATGCTCACGGTTAAAGACAATGCAGTGTTCATGATAATAGGCGTAGGGTGAATACTGCAGATACCAAGGGTTTCCTGCGAGCGTGAGGGGAAGTATGCGGTGGTTTTGTCGTGCAGGAAAATTAGAACGACCCGCGTAACCGGGGTTTTCTATGCACAACATACACTTAGGATAGCCCACGCTGGGGGCATTCTTAAGTTTAGCAATCTCGCGGGGATCTTTTTCTGGTTTGGAAAGGTTAATGGTGATTTCGAGTTCTCCGGCGTTCGTATTAGCAAAATAACGGATATTCTGTGCAATTGCATCTACCTTAATATAATCACATGCGCAGCACAACTGATAAAACCGATCCGTTGCAGCTATAGCCCCATCCTGGGATAGCACGGTGGTGAAATCCTCACGGATGTCGCGGGGTGAAGGCGTAATGAGCCCCATGAGACGGGCAGAGAATAGGTCCCGTGCATAGG
>JAFUZB010000380.1 GCA_017476845.1 Clostridia bacterium | reverse complement strand
CATGGATCAGCTGGTATGACAGATGATCGACCCCGAGAATGGTAAGCAGGCGATCCACGATGATTTCATTGACGCATTCATGCCCGATGATGCCTCTCCATGCATCATAGTTGGAGAGCTTGTAGTAGATTTTTCCATCGGCGCTTTCATCGTGCGCCTTCAGAAAGGAACCGGCGATACCGGATGTATTGCGGACTCGTGCCCAGTTCAGATAGGTCATGTCCTGAAGCTCTCGGATAATCTGCTCCACCTGTGCTCACCTCCCAAAGGAAACTAACAAACGACTTGATAAATGTCAAGTTGCATAATGGGCATTTCAACGGGAACGGAGAGGTGAAGAGGAGACACTCGGGGGCCCTGACTGGAATGGGGCACAACAAACAAAGAGCGCTCAAGCCCTTGTAAATCAACGGACTTGAGCGCATTGTTGGTTTACTTCTCGAAACTTCTTCGGGAGAGTTAAGCCTTCTTGGGGGCTTTCTTCTTGTTCACTACCCAAAGCACGGCGCTGAGGATGGTGAGCACGCCGAAGAGCGCGGTAGCACTGTATTCGGCAATCTGCCACCAGGTGGTGATCGGCACCACGCGGGCGGTGGAGGAGATGCCGTTCATGGCAGAGGAGTTGACCTGAACGTAGAGGATACGGTGGATTGCCTGACGAAGGAGCTGTGCGATATAGGGGTCATTCTGCTTATCGCTGATGTCGGAGGCTCTGAAGCCGTCCCACAGATCGGCACCGCCGATCAGACCGGCAGTCTGCACTGTGAAATTGGAGTTGGAGGAGTAGTCGGTGATGACGATTCCGTCAAAGCCCCATTCATTGCGCAGCACATTGGTGAGCAGGCTGCGGCATGCGCCGCCCCACTGGGTACCGATACGGTTCATCACGGTCATGGCACCCTTGGCGTGGCTTTCTGTCACGGAAGGTGCATAGGCGGCCAGGTAGGCTTCGCGGATGGCCTGCTCGTTGGCCCATACCATGACGCCGGCGCGATGGGTTTCCTGATCGTTGAGCGCGAAGTGCTTCATGAACACATAGACACCCTTGTCCTGAATGGCTTTGATTTCGGGAGCCATCATGGCACCGGAGAGGAAGGCATCTTCGGAGAAGTATTCATAGTTACGGCCGCTGTACGCATTGCGGTGGATGTTTGCAGCAGGTGCGTACACACCGTTGGTGTGGGTCTTGAGACCCTGCGTGCCGATGTTGTCTCCAAGTTCCGTCATAATGTCACGGTTCCAGGTGGCAGCCATGATTACCTCTGCGGGGTAGGCGGTTCCGGACTTCTTGCCGCCGAAGAAACTGTCGGTGATGCCCTGCGGGCCGTTGGTTTCAACGGTGGCAGGCTTGGAGATGGAGTTGGCAGCCTTGGTGTTGTGGAAGGCGTTGATCACGATGTCCTCCTGCTCGGAGAAGCTCATCTGGTCAAGCAGCTTCTCCCAGGCGGGATCGTCATAGCTCAGTCCCATCATCATGGCCAGCGTCATGCCATTGTTGGCATTGTAGGTGGGCATGGTGTAGGGATTGCCGTTTTCGTCTTCGGTCTTGGCGACATACTCGTTGGCGATATCCTTCGCCATCTGTTCGGTGACACGCACCACAGTGGTCGCGGTGGGATAGGTGCCGCTCCAGTCGCTGCGGCTCAGATAGGTCACCTTGGTCTCGCTTGCGGAATAGCGGTTCAGGTCGACATTGTCAAACTGATTGACGATCGCTTCTCCTGTGGCTGCTGATACGGAGTAGGTCTTGCTGTCCAGGTCCTTCTGGGTGTACTTGAAGGTCAGCGCGGCATTGCCGGCCTCATCCATTCCCTGATCGGGGGTATAGCCCTTGGCGCAGAGAATGTTGTTGACGGCATTGTGGGCATCGGTGCCAACGGTCAGGTAGTAATCGCCCGCATCCACAATGTAGGTGCCTTCGCCCTGGGCGTCATAGGACTTCATGAGCTCCTTGGGAATGTCGATGGTTACGATTTCGCTCTGACCGGCGCCAAGCTGACGGGTCTTTGCAAAGCCTGCCAGCTCGACGGCGGCCTTTTCGATGCCCTGCTGACGGTCGTATTCGGTATAGGGCTTCTGCATGTAGACTTCGACGACATGCTTGCCCGCGACAGCGCCCTGGTTGGTGACGGCTACGGAGACGGTGAAATGATCGCCATCCTCGGTGACCTTGAAGTCGCCATAGGCGAAGTCGGTGTAGCTCTGACCATAGCCGAAGGTGCGATAGACCTGGGAGGCATAGTCGTAATCGCCGGTATTGCCTGTGCCCATGACCTGATCCTCATAGCGGGTCTCAAAGTACTTGTATCCGACATAGATGCCTTCCTGATAGACCACATAATTGACGTTGGTCTGCAGGTCGTCATTGGTTTCGGTCAGGCCCATTTCCGCGGCGTTGGGGTAGGTGGCGTCGGCGAAATTGAGTAGGGAAGGATTGTAGGCGTTGCTGGTGAGGTAGGTATCCACAAGACGGCCGGACGGGTTGATGCTACCGGTGAGAATCTCTGCGACCGCGTTGTTGCCGTAGGCACCTACGCCGCCGATCCAGAGCGCAGCGTCGATGTCGTAGGCGGGATCATCAAGGAAAGCGCAGTTGAGGGCATTGGAGGAGTTCAGGAGAACGATGATCTTCTTGAAGGTTCCGTTGTCTTTGAGGGTTTTCAGTGCCTTCAGGGTATCCTTTTCGTTGGTGGACAGTGCCAGGTAGTCGCCATCAGTGCCTTCGTCTGTGCATCCGGTGATAGCCAGGTCCAGACCTTCACCGCCGGAGCGGGCAAGGACAAAGATGGCTGCATCACCGAAGGAAGCGAAGGTATCAGTGAGGCCGGTTTCCTTCTCAATCAGGTTCCACGGGACTTCATTGATGGAATAGTCACCCTTGGCAGCGCAGGAGGAAAGCGCGGGAACCTTGCGCTTGTAGGAAGAACCGTTGCCGGTATTGTAGAAGGTCCACAATGTGGTGTTGATCTGTGCACCTGCGCTCTCCAGTGCCTTGCGCAGATTGGGTGCGGTGGAGGTGTTCACGGAGCCGGAGCCTGTGCCGCCATAGATCATTTCCACAGAGGAGTGGGAGAAGAGACTCACCTTGGCATTTTCCCCAAGGGGCAGGGCAGCGTTTTCGTTCTTCAAAAGGACTGCGCCCTCGGCTTCCGTGCGTGCGCACAGGTCTTCCTCGTAATAGGAGAACCAGTCGTCATAGCCTGCCCACTCATCGGGGAAGTATTCCGTGTCACTTCCGTCTCCGTCGTCGACAATGCGGTAGGTGTCGGCCAGAAGGAAGGCGTTCACGGAGGTGAAGAAGTAATTGGTGACCACGTCAGCCACGATACATACGACAAGGAAAGCAGCGAAGACGATGGTCAGGACTTTCCACAGCTTCTGATGATTCTTTTTCATTGTGCGTCGCCCTCCTCATTTGCAGGTTCGGCATTGTCCATGGCTTTCGCATAGAACAGCGGGGAAAGGGAATACGTGTTTTCATCCACAGGGAAGGTGATTTCAGCACTTTCGGGATGTGCGGGATCAATTTGCGCGTCGATCACGATCGCATTTCCGTCGGCTGCCATTTCGATTCCGTCGTCAGTAAGGCGCCATTGTCCATGTCTGGTCACATGGAACTGTCCTTCCTGTCCAAAGGAGGATAGATCGAAATTGACGGTAAAGGTATGATTGTCGTAGAAGAATACGAACATGGTCTTGCTGTTGACGGAAGTGGCGGTGTAAATCTTCTCAGGTTCACGAACTGCAGAGGCGACAAGCGCAGGATCGACGGTATAGACGTTATTGTAGCCGTCCGTGAGCGCGAAGGTTCCGTCACCGTTGCCTGAAAGCACATTCTCCTCACCGCCATTGTGCGTTACGGTTAATGCGCCTTCTTCGCTCAGCTGCCAAGTGTATTTGTCATCCACGTTCACACCATAGCTGGTGATGAACACAGCAGCGGCGCCGTTGTCAAAGAAGTTCAGCTTCATCGTGTCGCTTTCGGTGGCATCGAAGGTTGCGATGATCTCGCCGGGCAGATTGACGAAGTCTGCGGCGGTGTCCTCGGAAGTTGCTTCCTCGGCGGACGCATCCTCCGCTGTCTCCTCATCTGCCTCGCCGGTCAGTGTCTTATCCCAGTCAAGGTGTGCGGAAGCATAGCCCATGCCGCTTTCGTCCACGGGAATCGGTGTGGCCTCAAAGGGAGCGGTATATCCCGCAAGCGTCCAGTAACCGGTATCCATGCAGTACTTGGTGCGCTCTCCCGCATTGGTATAATCGTAGTAGAGCTCGAATTCACCGTCATTATAGAATTCAGCATAGATGGTGCCGGTAGCATCAATGTAGTTGGAGCCTGCAACATACAGCACACGCTGCACCGAACCGTCATCGGCTGAAATCGCGTTCTTCAGGTCCGTCTCATAGATGGTGTACTTACCTGCACGCTGTGCATAGCCACCGTAAATGGAAGATACGTGGGTGAACTGATATACACCGTTTTCGTACTCCAGTGTTTCGTTCTCCCCGTTGATGGTGAGCACCAGATCATAGGTTTCTTCGATCTGTGTGGCACTCCATTTGGCTCGGAGAGAGACATTGTCGGTTACCTTGCGTGCACCGGGCCAGGGATATCCGTCCTGCTGATACCAGCCCTGGAGATCATTGCCTTCCAGGGTAGGGGTGAAGGACGGGAAATCAATAGCAGTTCCTTCCTGGACTTCCACGGTACGGGGCTCTGTGCTTCCGTCGCTCCACGCGCCGCCGGCCGGATTCAAGGTAATGGTAAAGACGGCTGCACTTCCTGTGCCTGTGGCAGAGGACGCAGTCGTTTGCGTCTGCTTGGACGATGTACAGCTGCTCAGTGCGAGCAAAACGGCCACAAGCAAAACCAAGAGTGCGTATCCTTTTCTGGCTTTTTTCGGCATGATCATACCTCCTAAGATGTCTGCGGGCATCCCGCTGATGAGGCGATTATGGGCGAGGCGGGATTCTCCGACAAGGGATACCGCATAATCTCCCTCCTGGACAGCGTAACCTAAAAAGGCATACGCACCGCTCTTGCCTTGGGGCGCGGCGGACGATGAATCTGTGCCGAAAAGTGCGGAGTTTGGGGGAAAGCCCTTGCAGGAGAAAACCGGTTATGGTCAAATAAGGGGCGGAGACCTGTATGGAAGGAAGGGAATGCACATGCCGATTCGTGTCGCTGTCGTGGAGGATGATCCTAAGGCTGCCAGCACATTGGAAAGCCATCTGGAACGCTATGGGCAGGAGAATGCGCTGCAGTTCCGCGTGAAAACCTATAGCAATCCGCTGCAGTTTCTTGAACCCTACAGCGCGGATTATGATCTGGTGTATATGGACATTCAGATGCCGATGATGAATGGCATGGATGCGGCCCATGCGCTTCGGGATATTGATCCCAAGGTGGCACTGGTGTTCGTGACCAATCTGACGCAGTATGCGATTGAAGGCTATCAGGTCAATGCCATGGACTATATTCTCAAGCCTGTCAATTACTATGATTTTGCCCTGAAGCTGACACGGATTCTGGAAAGAATCCCCGGACACGAGGGCGAGGATATTCTGGTTCCGACAGAGATCGGCAATGTCCGTATCCGCATCGACTCTATTCACTATGTGGAGGTGCAGGGACATCATCTGATCTATCATACGGCCCGGGGAGAATATACCCAGTACAGCAGCATGAACAGGGTGGAGCCTATGCTGACAGAACACGGTTTTGCCAAGTGCAACAACTGCTATCTGGTCAACCTGGGCTTTGTGGAGGGAATTCGCGGCTATACCGTGACGGTTGCAGGCGAGGAACTGAAGATCAGCCAGCCCAGAAAGAAGCAGTTTCAGAAGAGCTTTGAGGAATACCTGAAACGTTGAGCACGGCAGGAAAAAGAGGAAAGTGGCCCGCACAAAGGTGCGGGCCGCTTTCCTCTCTGCATGGATACGCATGCTTGTGGGGAAGGCTCCATGCTATCCAGTCGCCCTATAGAGGATTGCCGGACGGTATGAAAAGGGGTCGGCGTCAGCGCAAGCTGTGATCCATAGGATGGGACACGCTGCGGCGAACATGTGCTATGCGAAGCACAGATGAACCATAGGGAAGTTGGAAAGTGCGCAGTATCCCAAGATTTGCCAAGATCTGCCTTAATTGGGGAAAGCTGCCTCATAGTCAGCTATCTGGTTGAGATTCACGAAAAAGGCCTCCTCCAGGTCCGACGAACAGGTGGCAGCCCCTGCTTTTTCCGCAAAGGCGTGGGCGGATACGCCCCTTTCCTGAATGCTTTGCTCCATTTCCTGCCAGAGAGCGGCATCCCACCGCCCCAGAAGGGCTTCGGTGCGATTGTGGTGAAGGAGCTGTATAACGGGGGATGGCTTAGGATCGTCCATGAGCGACCGGAGAACCGCTGCGGGTACAAACGGCACATCCACAGGCAGCACCAGACACTTTGGCGCCTGTGCGTGCTTTAGGCAAGCGGCGAGACCGCCCAAGGGTCCGCGGTCAGACAACTCGTCGGCAATCAGGCAGTTTTCTATCCCGGGAGGTAGGAGAGGCAGAAGGCGAGCGGGATCTTCACCTGCGGAGATCAGGAGCTGCGAGCTGAGCAGCTGTGCCTTTTCCATCTGAAAGTGCAAAAGCGAAGTGCCCCAAAACGGTAACAGCGCCTTGTCCTTGCCCATTCTGCGGGATTTCCCGCCTGCAAGGAGGATCAAGGTGGTTTTTGATTCGGATGCGTCTGTATCTGCAGATAAGGTGTCTGGCACGTTCGGGTGCAACAGCAGCATCCCCGGAGCACAGCCGCAAACCCACTGTGCCAGTCGGGTGCAGTCGGCGCGCCAATCGTCCGGAGCAGCATAGTGTCTGCGAATGCGCATTTCCCCTCTCCATGGAACCGGGGTATCAATATAGCGGCGCATGACGACATGACCTCCTTGCGGTCAGTTTCAATGAACTTCAATGAACTGCCCGTCTCTTTGTTTGCTTGCAGCGAAAAGCTCAAAGACGTGCAGGCAGGTATGGGGTGAGGGCAGCATTTGCGCGGGGACGTCGCCATCGGTCGTCTTCTCCTCCGACTGTGGCAATTGTCAGGCATCATATCATTTTTTTGAATAAGAGAAAAGGCAGCTGACACCTGTGCGGAAGTGGACAGCTGCGTTACAATGGGCCAAAGGAGTTGAAGGTATGGCCGGTACAGAAGAGATTCGGGTGATTCATACCACGGGCATGAACAACTGTGGCGGAAGATGCATCATCCATGTGCATGTGAAGGATGGCAAGATCATCAAGCTCACGACAGATACCCAGGCGGATGCCGGAGACGGCGTGCCGCTGTGCGCCTGTGTGCGCGGTCTGAACTACCATAAAACGTTTCTGGGTCCTGACCGTCTTCTCTGGCCGATGAAGCGCGTCGGTCAGCGCGGAGAAGGGAAGTTTGAGCGCATCACGTGGGACGAGGCACTGGACACCATAGCGTCTGAGTGGATACGCATTCGGGACCAATACGGCCCCGGAAGCCGCTATGTCAATTACGCCACGGGCATCAGCGGCGTATTGCGTGGAGACCTTCTGGCCATGCGCCTCCTTGCGCTGGACGGCGGTTTTTTGGGCCGGTACAATTCCTACAGTACGGCTTGCATATCGCAGATGACGAATCTGATGTACGGCACCGGAATGAGCGGAAATATGCCCGAGGACTGGCTGAACAGCCACTTGATCATCCTGTGGGGACACAATCCCATGGAGACGCACTTTGGCGCAGACACGATGTATTATCTGCGCAAGGCAAAAGAAAAGGGCATTCCCATCATTGTGGTCGACCCCAGGCGGAACGATACCGCGCTGGCGCTGGATGCCGAGTGGATTCCGCTGCGGCCTGCCACGGATGCAGCCCTGCTGGACGCTATGGCGTGGGTGATTGTAGAGCGTGGACTGGTAGACTGGGATTTCCTGAACCGGTGCTGCGTGGGCTTTGACAGGGAACATATGCCGGAGGGCATCGACCCCACGGAATGCGTACTCGATTATCTGAAGGGCACGCGAGACGGGATACCCAAGACGCCCGAATGGGCGGAGAATATCACGGGGGTACCCGCTGCGACCATAGAATCGTTGGCGGTGCGCTATGCCACGGCAAAGCCTGCAGCCTTGATTCAAGGCTATGGCGCGCAGCGTCACGCCTATGGTGAACAGAGTGCCCGCGGCGGCATACTCCTGGCCTGCATGACGGGCAACGTGGGTGTCAGCGGCGGATGGGCCTGTGGAACGGGCTCGTGCAGACGACAGATGAGGCCCGCATTCCCGCAGCCTGCAAACGGTTATGGCAGGTCCATCCCCAGCTATCTGTGGACAGAAGCGGTGGAGCGCGGAAACGAATTCACGGCGCTGGACGGCGTGAAGGGCGGGGAGAAGCTGGACAGCAGCATAAAGATGCTCGTCAATCTGGCGGGCAATTGTCTTATTAACCAGCATGGTGACATTAACCGCACAGCGGAGATATTGCGCGACACCACCAAGTGTGAATTCATCGTGTGCTCAGACCTGTTCATGACAGCGAGCGCCAAGTTCGCGGATATCCTGCTGCCTGGCGTTTCCATGTTTGAGACGGAAAACATTACGATGCCGTGGAGCTCTGGCGATTTCCTGGGCTATGTCAACCAGGCGATCGAACCGCTGGGAGAGTGCAGACAGGAGTACGACTGGCTGGTAGAGCTGGCAGGGCGACTGGGGCTGGAGAGGCAGTTTTCCGAAGGGCGCACGGCAGTGCAATGGCTAGAATCGATCTACAATGAACTGCGCAAGACCGAAACAGAATTGCCGCCTTTCGAAACGTTCAGGCAGGCGGGTATCTGGCGTTACAAGGAAAAGAAGCCGGTCATCGCCTTTGAGGCACAGCGCCGTGATCCGGAGCACCATCCGTTCCATACGCCCAGCGGCAAGGTAGAGCTGTTCTCAGAAAAGGTTTATCGAACCGAATACAGGGAATTCTTCCCGGCGATTCCACGGTATGTCACGCCGCCGGAAGGACCGACGGATCCTTTGATAAAGCGTTTCCCGCTGCAGCTCATCGGCTGGCATACCAAGCGGCGCTGTCACAGCGTGCACGACAACAATGTAGAGATGCACAAGGTGGATCCCCAGCGGCTGTGGATGCACCCGGAGGATGCAGAAAAACGCGGACTGCACGACGGCGAGGAAGCGCTCATCTACAATGATCGAGGGCGTATCAGGCTGCCCGTGAAGGTGTCCGACCGCCTGATGCGCGGTGTGACAGCGATCAGTCAGGGGGCGTGGTACCGTCCGGATGAGACAGGCACGGATACGGCGGGATCCATCAATACCCTGACGTCCCTGCATCCTACGCCCTATGCGCGGGGAAACCCGCAGCATAGCAATCTGGTGGAGGTGGAGCGCATGCCCGGGGAGGATGCGCTGCGCGGCAAAAAGGTGGTATTCCTCGGCTCATCGGTGACCTACGGCGTTGTAGGCCATTCGTTTGTGGAGGATATTGCCGAAAGATATGGCTGCAGCGCCATCAAGGACGCCGTGTCCGGCACAACGCTGGCGGACATATCGGATGACTCCTATGTTGCGCGTCTGCGGCGCATGCGTGTGGAAAAAGGGGCGGATCTCTTTGTCTGCCAGCTTTCCACCAATGATGCGTGGCAGGGCGTGGAGCTCGGCGATGTGGACGATGAGGATGTGCACACGGTGACCGGAGCGATACGGGCAATTGACTCTCTCGCAAGAGATAAGTTTGGCTGCCCCGTGGCGTTCTACCCCGGCGCACACTTTGAAAGCGATGCCTATGACCAAATGGTGAACCGCTTGAAGGAAATAGCAGAGCGTGAAGGATTTGCGGTGATCGACCTGTGGAATGACCGCAGTTTCAATAACCTGCCGGGCAGTCGGTACGATGACTTCATGAAGGATCCGGTGCACCCGACGCTGGAAGGTTATAGCATATGGTGGACGCCGAGGATTGCGTTGGGGCTGCGGAGAATTATCAGTAGATAACGAGAATATGAGTCGCCGCTGAAATCGAAACAGGGAATGCTGGTCAATAGGAGCAGCATTCCCTGTTTTTGTGCAGTCAGCCTTGTGATGACATTGATCTGCTGTCGGTCTGATCAAAACTCGCGTGCTGATATCATCAGAGGCATATGTTGTGAAAAGACAAAGGATGACAGAAACATAGGAACTATGATCATCACTCTGGATAATAACAATCGGTCGCGCTTTTTAGGCATACCGGTCTCTCAGCGTCCATCTCTCTCCTCGCTTCATTTCACCATCTCCATCGCAAGATCTGTTGCAAACCTCGTCGCTTCGTCTTCCGTCTCAAAAGCCTCTACCTGCATACGTCTGCTCTGTACGGGATATGGAAAGCCATGGTGATCGTTAAAAGCATAGATGAACATACGCAGCGCAACCGATGTGGTCGTTCCGATGTTTGCCGTCGTTTGCTGAAACAGCTCATATTCTCTGTCTTCAACGTATGTTGATGCCTGCTTCATGCTTGCCGCCTCCTTAGAACTGGATTGGCTATTGTTTTGCCAGACAGATATGCCATACGCGCGCTTCCCTATGTATGCAAGGGACACAAGTCTTGCCTGACTTGTGCTATGTTGTCGCATCATGTCGCCTATATGTTCTTCACTTCAGTGACCGTCGATGCTGCAGTTTGCCATGGAGACGGTTGTTTCTACAGCATATGGTGTGCACCGAGGTTGCGCTGGGAATGCGTAGGATTGTCTGTCGGTGTTATGCCGCATTCTCTTTGGGTTTGGGGAGCGTGATGTATAGCCGAAAGATGCCGTTTCTTGCATCCACGCCCATATGACCTCCGTATTGCTCGGTAATATACCGCATGCTCATGGTGCCGAACCCATGATGATTCATATCATGCTTTGTCGTTTCCAGTCCGCCATCTGTGGAAAGAATCTCTCCCTGGTAATAGTTGATGACTGAGATTTCTACCTGGTCCTCGAGGTCGTCCACATGGATGGATATGATGCGCTGCTCCGGGTTGTCCAGTTGTCGAACGGCCTCCATAGCGTTGCGAAGGGCGTTGGAGAAAAGGGCATAGATATGACGCGTATGCATAAAGGAAAGGCTTTTACCGTTGGCCAGACAGGAGAGCTGAATGTTTTCCTTGCGGCAGGAGAGCTGATTTTCATACAGGACCACATCCAGAACTTCATTGCCCGTTTTGATGGTGTTGTCGTAGATGCTCATGGCTTCCTGGAGGGAGAGGACCTCCTCATCCGTCAGGCGCCCTGCCAGGTTGGCCAGCTGATGCTTCAGGTCATGGCAGCGCATATTGATGAGGTTGATATTCTCCCGGTTCTGCTCATATTGCTTTCGCTCCTGCTGCATGACCTGCTCCATCATGGAGATTTCATTGCGGGCATGGCCTATGGAGATGATGCCAAAGCGGATGAGGAGAATCAAAAGGGCAAAGGCGAAGCTGTATAGCCTGGAGGTGATAAACAGGCCCAGGCTTTCGGTGCGGAAGGAGTAGGTGATGGTGCTCAAAACACTGATGCACACAATGGAGAGCACCACGAGGATCGTAAGCTGAATGAGACTTTTCCTATCTCCGCTCTCCACCCGCCTGCGCCCGATGAGAACATACAGTAACAGGTCAATAAGGAAATGATAGGCGATGAACACGAGCACCTGCAGATCGATCGGCAGGCTTGGGAACAGGGTGAGGACGCTCGCGGAATCGAGTCCCAGTGCTGCCTGTAAAAGCTCGTGAGTGACCGATGCGATCTCCTCTGCAGCCACGCCTGCGCACCAGGTGTTCAGCACGGTCAGCTTGTCCTCCGCAAGACACACCTCCAGCATGAGCAAGGGAAGGGTCAGATTGAGAATATTGACCGCCAGGCGGGGGAGGACCCCGGTAAAATGTGTCCTGAAGACAGCGGACAAGATGAGGAGGCCGATCCATCCGATGCCAAAGAGGAGAAGACGGAGGGGAAAGCGGGATTTCTTGCGCAGCGGAAAGGCAAACACCAAGGCCGCCATGAGAAACCGAAGCTGGGTGTATAGAAGCGAGAATACCTGCAGACTATATCCTCCTGCAAGGCGAGACAATCCTTCCATCATCGCAAATCGCCATCTTTCCTGTGCGCTTTTCAGACGTGTTCTGAGGAGAGTATATGCGGATGCGGAGGAAACGTCAACGCGCTTGCGGACGGTGTGCGCAGGGCGGAGGGGGCCTGTGTTTTAGTCTGTGACGATTTTCCTAGAATGTGTGTTGTTTCGGTTGTTTTCCTCCCGGAGTCCAAGTAGGATGCACTCATCAACCGGCACAAGCCGGAAAAAGAATTGGAGGATACTCTCATGAAAAAGATCGTTTCTCTGCTGCTTGCCGTATGCATGGTTCTGACCCTGGCTGTGTCTTTCGCCGAAGATTGGGAGACATTTGAGGGCTGGCAGGATGTGGATTGGGATGCCAAAACCATCCGGTATCAGTTCATCGGTGAATGGAGCCTGGAAGAGAACAATATCTACCAGACTTTCCTCATTAACCTCTACGAGGACGGCTCCGTACTTGTTGACCAGCGCAGCACCACTTCTGCTTCCAGCTATTATCAGTTCGGATACTGGAGCGAGGAAAACACTGAGGACGGCAATGAGATTGCACTGGATACCATCCTGTGCACGCCCCTGAACGGTGACGCATTGATTGCCCATGAATACAGCTACGAGCTCTATGAAGAGGAAGATGGCAACTATTCCTTCGGTTACACCTTCGGCATCATCCCCGGACAATATTTCCGTGAAGCTGATGTGGCCGGCGGCGCAGAAATCGTCTATGAAACCCTCGACGCCTTCCATGCTGCTGTGGATGTCGCGCAATAAGGATGAAGACCTCAGGGAGATTCGGCAGTGCCGGGTCTCCCTGTTTTCACAAAACGGGACAGAGAATGCGGGGGAAGAAAGATGAGCACGAAAACGAAGGGACACCGGGGGATCTGGTTGAGCGTATGGTGCGTTGTGCTTGCTCTGGTGATTGGCTTTAACTGTTGGGCGACATCCTATGCGCTGAGCTGGGACAAGGTACTCACGGGATACTTTGGCATCATTGAGACCAAAGGACAGGAGCAGGCGGAGACGACGCAGGAGACTTCCGAAAACAAATATGCTACCCTTGAGGAGCTGGCTGTGGCTGAAAAGGAAGCAGAGCTGGAGATTGTCTCGGAGGGCATGGTTCTCCTTAAGAACGACAATGATGCCCTGCCTCTTGCCAAGGGAAGCAAGGTGAGCGTGTTTGGACAGACGGCACAGATGTGGATGACCAAGGAAAAGCTGACCAATACCAAGGATACAGTCTTTCTTGAATCCCTGGAGGCTGCCGGACTGGAAATCAACGGTACGCTCCGAAAAATGTACAAGCAGAGCAAGCATACCAAGTGGGGCAACGGTGCCAACCTGGGCAACGGCGGCATTGCCGGGGCATGGGCTGTGGATGAAGTTCCGCAGTCAGAATACAAGGAGAGCACCGTGGCCTCCTACGCGGACTATGCCGATGCCGCTATCATCGTCCTCACTCGCGGCGGAAGCGAGGGCGGTGACCTGCCCAGGTATATGGACCGCTTTGGCGGAGCGCGGGAGCAGAGTTATCTCGATCTGAGCCAGGAGGAGAAGGATCTGCTGAAAGCGGTCAGTGGATCGGGCTTTGCGCGCACCATCGTGGTGCTGCATACGACCAATGCACTGAACCTGGAGGAGCTCCTCAAAGAAGAATACGGCGTGGATGCCATTGTCTGGATCTCCGGTACGGGCCAGGACGGCATTGAGGAAGTCGGCAAACTGTTTGTCGGTGACATCAATCCTTCGGGTCACACGGTAGACACCTGGGCCTACAACAATTTCTCTGCCCCTGCGATGCAGAATTTCGGTGATTTCCGTTTCACAAGGGACGGAGAGCCGATCCAAGCGACAACAACCACGGTCGGCGGTACCTATTCCTTCCAGAATTATGCCGAAAACATCTATGTGGGCTATCGCTATTATGAGACACGCTATGAAGATGCCGTCATGGGATCGGAGAATGTAGGCGTGTACGACTATGACACCACCGTGGCCTATCCCTTTGGCTGGGGACTTTCCTATACCACCTTCGACTGGAGCGATTTTGCACAGACCGCGCCGGACGGGGACGGAAACATGACGCTCTCGGTGAAGGTGACCAACAGCGGAAACCGCGCTGGCAAGGATGTTGTGCAGCTCTATTACCAGTCGCCCTACACCGCCTATGACAAGGAGAACGGCGTGGAGAAGGCCGCGGTGAATCTGCTGGACTTCGGTAAAACGGCGATGCTTCAGCCGGGCGAGAGTGAGACGGTGTCTCTCACGGTGAACCTGTATGACATGGTCTCCTATGACAGTCATGGAGCAAAGACATACATTCTGGACGACGGCGACTATTATGTGACGCTTGCGGCCAATGCACATGAGGCGACGGAAAACATCCTTGCTGCCAAGGGCTTTGCCACCTCCGGCAGGAAAGAAATGACCATGAAGCATACGGTGGAGAAGTTTACCGTGCGCTCGCAGGCGGCCAACGGGAATGAGATCACCAACCTCTTTGATGATATGCTCCTCCCGGATGCTGTCTATCTCTCCCGCAGCAATTGGTCCGTGCTGGACGAGGACGGTCTGCGCTACGCAAATGGTACCCTGAAGGGTCTCTCCGAGACTATGGACGGTGAAGGCTTTGTCTATACCCACGAGGCCAGCGATGCCGTCTATACCGCGCTCAGCAGCGAGGGCTGGGCGATCTCCGGAAATCCCAAGGATATGAATGACGCATCCTATAGCACTGTGCAGTATGGGGTGAAAGGCGACCTGACGCTGGACGATATGACCGGAAAAGCCTGGGATGATCCGGCCTGGGATAAGCTCCTGGACCAGATGACGCAGGACGAGCAGGTGGACCTGGTCGGACGTGCCATGAATGCGACCAATGCGGTGGATTCCATCGGCAAGTCCGTGGCATACTACATGGACGGCCCGCAGGGCATGATCGACTATGTGTCTGGCGGAACCGGGTATCAGTTCACCGACGAGAATATGCTGGCGGCGACTTGGAACAAGGAACTGTCCCACAAGATGGCCGATCTGTGCACGCAGGAGTTTGCCCTCAAGGGTGCAACCACATGGTGGAGCCCTGCCGTGAACATTCACCGCACTGCATATTCCGGACGCAACTTTGAGTACTTTGCCGAGGACGGCGTGTTCTCCGGACTCATGGGCCGCGAATGGGTGCTTGCCGCCAAGGCCAACGGCGTCAATTGCCAGGTCAAGCACTTCTTCATGAATGACCAGGAGGCAAACCGCGGCGCGAACGGAAGACTGGCGGTGTTTGCCACCGAGCAGGCGATGCGTGAAATTTACGCCAAGCCCTTCCAGATGTGTATTGAAGGTGCAGGAGCCGCGGGTGTCATGCTCTCCATGGCCCGTGTCGGCACAACGATCGCGCCCGGAAGCTACGCACTGTGTACAGCCATGCTCAGGGATGAATGGGGCATGACCGGCGCGATCATCACCGATGCCCAGTCCCTGACCCTGTATGAGGCAGAGCAGTCGCTGGCTGCAGGCTGCGATATGGTGGATACGGCGATGCGCACCGAGTATCCCGCGCAGGTGCTGGCTTCTCCCGGCGGACAACAGGCGCTTCGTCAGGCGACCAAGCACATCCTGTACATGGAAGCCAACAGTGCCGCGGTCGAGATCACGGTCGCAACGGGCTATCCGATCTACAAGCTGCTCCTGATTGTCTACAACGTCCTGACCTTCATCTACATGGCCTGGGCGACCCTGGAGATTCTCAGAAAGCTCTATCCCGAAAAGAAGTTCATCGGGAAAAAGGCGCTTAAGGTCCTGCGCATTGTGCTGGGCGTGATCGGCATTGCGATTCTGGCCGTCCTCCTGTATATGTTCTTTACACAGTGGCTGCCGATGCTGCAGTTTGCCCTGCAGACGGCCGTCTAACGCCAAGACAATAATACGGCTCCCCGGTAGCTTGAAACTGCCGGGGAGCCGTATTGTATACAGGGAAAGCATCAGGTTTCGTCGATGGTGCATCCGCCGATGAATTCCCGAAGCAGGGAGAGCGGCGGAATCTCCTCAAGGATCTTTTCGTCAATGTCAGGAATATAGTAGAGGATCTTGCGCAGCCTAAGGGCCAGCAGATATCCGTCGGCCTCTGGCGGAACCGCGCGCAGACTTTCGCGGGCAAAATGTCCGAGCACGGGCAGCTCATAGTGGAGCGCCGTATTGAAGATCGTGTCGGCCCGCTCCTGATAGGGGAAGATCCATCGCTCTTCTCCGCGCCGCACACTCGGCCACATGGCGAGAGTCTCCTCGGGGGAGACACTGCGGAACTGGCGGTCGCGCACGATGCGCCTCAGGAGGCGGACGTCGGTGGTCCGGATCCGGTTGTGATCGTCCAGGTTCAGACAGGTGAGGTCGGAGACAAAGATCCGGTAGATCTCCTCTTCGGGAATGCCCTCGGAGAGCGTGGGATTGAGCGCATGAATGCCCTCGAAGATGAGGATGTCGGAGGGAGAGAGCTGCATGGGGATGCCCTTCTCCTCCCTGCGCTGGGTGCGGAAATTGAAGATGGGAAGGCTGACCTGCTTTCCCTCCAAAAGAGCAACGCTCTGGTTCCGCAGCAGCTCCAGATCCAGCATGCGGATGTGCTCCAGATCATAGGTCCCGTCGGGCTCCTTGGGAACGAGGTTGCGGTCCAGATAATAGTTGTCCAGACTGATGCGGTGGGCGCGAATGCCCAGGACGCGGAGCTGGAGCGCAAGACGGCCGGCAAAGGTGGTCTTTCCCGAGGAGGAGGGGCCGGCCACAAACACGATATGGCGCCTGTGATCGACAATGCTGCGCGCGGTATCGACCAAGCCCTGGTCGTGCAAAGCTTCATTTACGCGGATAAACTCGCGCAGCTCATGGTTTTCCTGGAGCCTGGAGAGATCCGAGACGTTGTTGACGCCGAGAATCCGGCACCACTTTTCGCTCTGGGTGAACACGGACAGATGCCGCGGGCTGTCGGTGTAGGCAGCGGGCGTATCCGGGTGCTTCTCGTTGGGTAAAAGAAGGACAAAGCCGCGGCCCAAAAGGAGCAGACGGAAAATGGGGGTCCAGGCAGTGGAAGGCGCCATGGCACCGTGGAAATACTCGTGGAAACCGCCGCACTCGTACATGCGGATCACGGGCGATCTGCGATAGCGCAAAAGGTCCAGCTTGTCCTGCTGCCCTAGGGCGGCGAAGTGGCTTGTCACTTCACTCTGCGACCAGAAGGTGGCAGTGAAGGGTAGATCCTGCGAGACGATCTCCCGCATGGTTTCCTCAATGTGGTCCACATCCAGGCTGGAGAGCGCACATTCCGGAAGACGGACAAAAAGACCGCCCGGTACGGAGTGCTCAATGCGCACCTGCTTTCCCGGAAAGAGCTTGTCCAGGGCCATGAGCATGACAAAGCGCAGCGAGCGCTCATAGATGCGTCGGCCCTCCGCGTCAAGCAGCGTAAGGGGAGAAAGGACCAGGTCCGCCTCCAGCGGATCACCCAGCTCCATCACGCCGCTTCTTGTGCGTACGCCCAGAATCTTGCGCACCGGGAGCGCGGCAGATTCGAGGGCATCGCGCACAAGGCTTCCCTCCGGAAGAATAAGGGGTATAAGTTTATCCTGCGTATGTACGGTAATGTTCAAATCTTTCGCCTCCCTTTATGCCTTTTTTCAGGCGTCGTCACCCATGGGGGAATCGCCCCCGCGGGCATCATCCATGAGTTTGTCGGGGTTTATGTCCCTGCCCGCGTGCTGTCGCTCGCTGAGCTGGAACTGCTTGGTGTGAATGTAGGCTATATTGGACCTGCTGGCCCGGGCCCCGCGCACGACCATGCTGAACATTCCGTCCGCCTTGCGGTCAAACCGGATTCGGATGAGCAGAATGCCGTGCTTTTTGCACTTGGAAAGCCCGATAAACTTGTCATTGGTCTGCGGAATGTACGGTCCGTCCAACGTGGTTTCGCGGGCACAGACAGGACAGAGGGGAGAAGTGGCCTGCGTGCTCTCCAGGGCGTCCGCAACCGACGGGAACAGATCCCCCTTGCGCGCATGCGAGGCCTGGGGAATCAGCGGCTTGGGCGTCTGCGGAAACTCCAGGACAGCTTCGGGCGAGGGCAGACGGACAAAGATATTGGCGGTATACCAGGCATCGTTGAGCGCATCGTGGAAAAAGCGATTCTCGTCCTCCTCCAGTTCCATGAGCTCCAGTGCGCTTTTCAGGCCCATCCGGTTATCCAGATGAAACTCCCGCACAAACAGCGGCTGAATATCGTAGAGGGTGGGCAGCGGCGGGTGGATATCAAAGAAGTCCAGGTTCTGCTGAAGGACGCTGACATCGTCGCAGCCCCAGGTCAAGAGAACATAATCGTCCCCGCACCACGAAACAAACTGCTCCATGGCTTCATGGAAATGCGGACAGCCTGCGAGCTCCTCGTATCCCAGGTGCGTCATGCTGCGAACCCGCGGATGGATGACGGTATAGCAGGTGGGCTGGATCGGAATGGAGATACTGTCTGCAATCTCCAAGTTTTCGGTAATGCGCACGGCACCGATCTGTATCAGTTCGAAGGTCAGCCGGTCACCGTAGAGCTGATAGGTGCGGTTCTGGTAGTTGATCGGCTGGTTCCATTCAAGGTCCAGGATAATGTATTGCATGTATATCCCCTCGGGTGTTTAGTCTGACTGTGCTGCAGACATGCCTGCAAGGTATCCGGTGGAGAAAGCGATCTGCAGGTTGTAGCCCCCGGTGTGTGCATCCACGTCCAGCACCTCTCCGCACAGGTACAGCCCGGGGAGAATACGGCTCTCCATGGTTTGGCTGGAAACCTCCTTGACCGTGATGCCGCCTCTTGTCACGATGGCCTCGGAAAAGGGGCGGCGGGAGAGAATGTGCAGTGGGAGCTGCTGAAGGCTTGCGCGCAGCATCTCGCGCTCCTGGCGGGAAATGTTGGCGCAGGTCTTTTCGCCGTCCAGACCGATGCATTCCGGAAAGAGGGCGGCAAAGCGCTGGGGAAGGAGGCCCTCCAGCATGCTGCGAAGACGGCGCCTGGGCTGCGCGTCAAAATCGCGCTGCAGACGTGCTGTGAGCTGCTCAGGCGTGAGACCGGGCTTGAGATTGAGGCTGAGCGCGGCCTCCTCGGGACGATCCGGAAGGTGGCAGCTCATCTCCAGGACCAGGGGCCCCGAGATGCCAAAGTGGGTAAAGAGCATTTCGCCGAGTTCGTCATAGATGACCTTCTTCCCTTGCTTGGCACAGAGCCGGACATTTTTGAGGGACAGTCCCTGCAGCTCCTTGGGCCAGGCCTCCCTTGTGTCCACACCGACCAGGGAGGGAAAGAGCGGCTGCAGCGTATGCCCTTGCTCGCAGGCCATCCGGTACCCGTCCCCGGTGGAGCCGGTGGAAGGATAAGAAAGACCGCCTGTGGCAAGAATGACCCGGTCCGCAGAGAGCCTGTGTCCGTCCGCGGTTTCCACGCCGGATATGTGTCCGTCCTCGGTCAGAAGATGGCTGGCCTGCGTGTGAAAGAGGATCTCCACATCAAGGCGCCTTAGCATCTTCTCCAGGGTCTTGGTGACATCGCTTGCGTGATAGGAGGCGGGAAAAACACGCCTTCCGCGCTCGGTGACCAAAGGAAGACCGTTTTCCTCCATCAGGGACATCATGTCCTGGGGCGAGAGTGCGGAGAGGGCAGAATAAAGAAAGCGGGGGTTTCTTGCAACCTCCCGCATGAATTCATCCCGCGTACAGTCGTTGGTGAGATTGCACCGGCCCTTGCCGGTGATATAGATTTTCTTCCCAGCCTTCTCGTTGTGCTCAAGGATGCGCACACGGGCACCGTAGGAAGCGGCGGCATAGGCCGCCATGAGACCGGCGGCACCGCCGCCGATGACAAGAACATCGGGCATGACTTCTCAGCTTTCGTGTGTTTCAAAGGTTTCCTCGGGGATCTCCGTCTCCTCGCTCTCGCGGTATACCTTGTAGGCGCCCCAGACCGACTCCAGCTGGCGGTAGTGCTCGGTGAGCGCTTCCTTGCGCTGCAGTCCCAGGGAGACCAGGAGCGCATTGATGACAGAGAGGGGACCTGCCAGGGAATCGACAAAGGAGGCCATGTCAATGCGCGAAAGAAGCGTGGCGTCCGCAATGCGGCACAGGGGAGACATGGGACCGTCGGTGATGGCGATGACCTCAGCGCCGGCTCTTTTGGCAAAGAGCATGGCGTCCAGGGTGCGGTTGGAGTAGCGGGGGAAGGAGATGGCGACCATGACGTCCCCGGGGCGGACCTTGGCGATCTCGTCGAAGACATCGGTGGAGCCGGTTGAGACGATCTGGACATGATCGAAGATAAAGTTCAGATAATAGCCCATGAACTGGGCGAGCGGAGCGGCGGAGCGAAGGCCCATGACATAGATGGTGTTGGCATGCAGGATGCGCTGCACGACATCGTCATATACGGCACTGTCCATGTTGTCCAAGGTGTTCCGAAGGTTCGCCATGTCGCGCTTGAGCACGGCGTTGAGCACGTTCTCCGGCTCAATCTCGGTGGCAATCTCTACGCGCTGTGCGCCGGTGAGATGATGGCTGACCAGCTCCTTGAGCGCACGCTGCAGCTCGGGATATCCCTCGTAGCCCAGCGCAGTGGCAAAACGGACCACGGTGGACTCGCTGACCTTGGCACACTGCCCCAGCTGGCTGGCTGTCATGAATACCGCCTTGTCATCGTGCTCAACGATGTATTCCGCGATGCGCCGATGACTTTTAGAGAGCTTTTTCCCCGTTAGGTTTAGGCACTCGATCAATTCCCATGAAGCCTGCATACTCTTCTCCTGCTCCATACATTTGTACGCGTAAGCGCAACCTGTATTATATCGCCGGAAAGACAAAAATGCAATATCCGTACAGAAAAATGCAGGAATTTCCCATGAAAGTCAGGGAAATGGGAATCAAAGTGACGGAAAAGAACGGAGAAAATGCAAAAACGAGGAAGAGGTATCAGAAAGTGCACAGGGACATGGGCTCGGCGCGCTGGTTGCTGAGGCTCCAGGTATGCGGCCCTGAGAAGGCGAGCTCTGCGTGGCAGATAGCGATGCCAAGGTCCAGCCGGGTCTTATCGGAGGAATCGATCCAGAAGCGCCCGGGGCCTGCGCCCATGAGGACGGGCTGCCGATTGCTCTGGGAGGGCGCGAGCTGGACAAGGGCGGCAGCCTGCTGAAATCGGCTCTCCCAGACCTGCGGATCCTCTGCGCACAGCTTCTGCAGGGACTTGCGCTCCCGCGCTCCCGGCAGCTTCTCCCCGGGATGCCCGAGGGCGATGAGGGCATAGAGGACCTCGCCGCTCCTTGGCGTGAACGGAAGCTGCTTTTTTGAATAGCCCCCGGTGAGAAAGCACGAGGCGTAGCCGGATTGCGTCAGCCTGAGCACAAAGGCGGAGGCGCAAAAGCCGCCCAGCACGGGGGCCTCTGGGGTGTTTGGCCCCGAGAGGACAGCGATCGCGGTACATCCTGTGATGCGCCCAAAGGACAGAAGCGTGCCGGTAAAGAAGCTCTCCTCCACCCGAAGAAGGGTCAGACGGATCCCGGGCAGCTCACTTTTCCCTGCCAGATAGGAGAGGGCAGCCCAGTCGGAGACGGAAAGCCTTGAACCGAAGGTGTGACAGGAAAAGCGTGCTGCGGCCGCGCCTTGAAGCGCACTCTTTTCGTGGTCTGGGAGCAACAGACGCGCGCTCATGTGTCCTCCTCCAGGGGCTTTACCTGGATGCTGCCGAGCACTTCTCCCACAGAGTCATGGATGGCCAGGTCGGCCTCAGCGTCCATTGGGGTGGCGTCCCGGTTGATGAGGACAAGATGGGAACCGCGGAAATAACGGAGCAGCCCTGCCGCAGGGTAGACCGTAAGCGAGGTGCCTGCGACTATGAGGGTATCGGCCTGGGAGATGGCGCGCACGCTTTTCTCCAGGACATCCTCATCCAGTCCTTCTTCGTAGAGGACGACGTCGGGCTTGACCCTTCCGCCGCAGGTGCAGGTGGGGACATCCAGGGCGTCCCGGATGAATTCCGGCCCATACTTCTTTCCACACCTCTCGCAGTGATTGCGGTAGACGGAGCCGTGGAGCTCATAGACCGTCTTGGAGCCCGCCTTCTGGTGGAGGTTGTCGATGTTCTGGGTGACAATGGCCTTGAGCCTCCCGGCCATTTCCATCTCCGCCAGCTTATAGTGTGCCCGGTTGGGCTGCGCATCCAGAGGGAGCATCTTATCGCGGTAGAAGCGGAAGAACTCGGAGGGATGGCTGACATAGAAGGAATGCGAGAGCATGGTCTCCGGCGGATAGGCATACTTCTGGTTGTACAGTCCGTCCTTGGAGCGAAAGTCCGGAATGCCGCTCTCGGTGGAGATGCCTGCCCCGCCAAAGAAGACAAGGGAGCGCGAGCTATTGATGATTTCTTCAAGGGTAAGGCTTGTCATGACGGTGTCCTCCATGCCGCTTCACTTGTGTCACAGCGCGTAGAGATCGGTGAACTTCTCCTTCAGGTACTGTACATAGACCTTGGGATCAAAGGGAGCGACGCCTGCGCTCACAAGAAGCTCCGCGGGCTTCTTGAGCTGGCCGAAGCGGTGAATGCGCTCCCGCAGCCAGGCGGTGACAGGGGTGAGATCGCCCTTTTCCGCACTGCCCCAGACATCAACCTCCTTCTCCATATTGTGGAGCATCTGTACGCCGTAGGCGGAGCCCAGGGCATAGCTGGGGAAGTAGCCGATTGCGGCGCACGACCAGTGGGAGTCCTGCAGGATGCCCTCGCGGTCGCATTTTGGGCGGATGCCCATGTATTTCTCGTAGAGGCTGTTCCAGATTTCCGGAAGCTCGGAGACGGTGACGGAACCTGCCATCATCT
>JAFUZB010000379.1 GCA_017476845.1 Clostridia bacterium | reverse complement strand
ATGCGCTTTTGGAACATCGGTGCGGAGGGACAGACGCTGATCGGTTGCCTTGCCTCTGCGGCCTGCATGATCCTGCTCAGGGACGTGCTGCCCTCGTGGGCCATCATCATGTGCATGGCACTGTTCTCCATCCTGGCAGGCGCTCTCTGGGGCCTGATCCCTGCCGTGTTCAAGGCCAAGTGGGGGACCAACGAAACCCTCTTTACCCTGATGATGAACTATATTGCCACGCAGCTCGTAGCGTACTTCTGTGTGGTGTGGGAGTCCCCCAAGGGCTCCGGACAGATCGGCATTATCAACCAGCGCACAGAGCTTGGATGGCTCCCGGTTATCGGCGGACAGCGGTACCTGCTCAACGTGATTGTGGTTGCCGTGATCTGTGTGCTGATGCATCTGTACCTTCGCTATTCCAAGCATGGCTTTGAGATCTCCGTCGTCGGCGAATCGGTGCGCACCGCGCACTATGTGGGCATTAAGGTCGAGCGCGTCATTATTCGCACCATGCTGCTCTCAGGCGCTGTGTGCGGTATCGCGGGCTTTCTCCTGGTAGGATCTACAAACCACACCCTGACGACGACGCTTGTCAGCGGCCGCGGCTTTACCGCGGTTATGGTCTCTTGGCTGGCCAAATTCAGCCCCTTCCTCATGGTCATCATCTCGATGCTCCTGGTCATTCTTGAGCGCGGTGCAGGTGAGATTTCCACGAAGTTTGGCCTGAATCAATCCTTCTCGGATATTCTGACCGGCATCATTCTCTTCTTCATCATCGGCAGTGAATTCTTCATCATGTACAAGGTGCATCTGAGAAGGCCGGAAAAGGGAAAGGAGGAGACGGGACATGTTTGATTTTGTCTCATTCATCCCGCGTGCCGTGGTCCAGGGAATTCCGCTTCTGTTCGGATCTACCGGTGAAACGCTCTCGGAGAAAGCGGGAAATCTGAACCTGGGCATTCCGGGCGTCATGTATACAGGCGGTATCTGCGGCGTGATCGGGGCCTTCCTCTACGAACAGTCGCTCGCAGACAAGGCGATGATCAACCCGGTGCTTGCCATTCTGATTCCGCTCCTGTCCTGCCTTCTTGGATCCTTCCTGATGGGGCTTCTCTACTGTTTCCTCACCGTCAACCTGCGCGCCAATCAGAACGTGACCGGTCTTGCCATGACCACATTTGGCGTGGGTATCGGCAACTTCTTTGGCGGCTCACTGATCAAGCTGTCCGGCAGCGCCGTGCCCAGCATTGCGCTGAGCACAACGAGCGGCTTCTTCCATGCTTCCCTTCCTTTTGCCCATGATCTGGGCTGGTTTGGCGAGATCTTCCTCTCGTATGGCTTTCTCGCCTACGCGGCTATCGTGATTTCTCTGATTGCCGCACACATCATCGGAAAGACGCGTACCGGTCTGCACCTTCGCGCGGTGGGCGAGAGTCCGGCAACGGCGGACGCGGCGGGCATTGATGTCAAAAAGTACAAGTATGTGGCCACCTGCGTGGGCTGCATGATTGCAGGTCTTGGCGGACTGTACTACGTGATGGACTATGCCAGCGGCGTGTGGTCCAACAACGCGTTCGGTGACCGCGGCTGGCTCGCCATTGCATTGGTGATTTTTACCATCTGGCGTCCCAATGTTGGCGTATTCTCCTCCATCCTCTTTGGTGGCCTGTACATCCTGCATATGTATATCCCAAGCGGTATGAACCTGGCCATCAAGGAGCTCTACAAGATGCTGCCTTATGTGGTCACGGTGGTTGTGCTGATCTTTACTTCGATGCGCAAAAAGCGCGAGGATCAGCCGCCGCAGAGCCTGGGTCTTCCGTATTTCCGCGAGGAAAGATAAGTCGATAGCCATGAGAAAGAGTCCTGCAAAAGTTTGCAGGACTCTTTCTTGCGTATTGGGTGCGAGCGTGGGAAAGACTTGAGTGCATGCCCCGAGTCTTTCCCACATGCCCATCAGGCTAAGTTAGCATACATCAATTATTAATCTGGTAAGTATAGCCGTTAGCCTGTGCCCAACTTTCGGCATAGGAATTGGCAGGTACGATGAGGGTAGCCGATGGCGGGAAGGCGTTCGTGCCGATGAAGGTGAGGGATGCGGGCAGGACAAATTCGTCCGCTGCCACAGCGAGGAAGGCCTCATCCTCAATCCGTACGGTATCCGCGGGAAGCGTGACACGCCCACCGGATGTATGGTGAACAACGGGAATGGTGATGGATTTCGGAGTTCCAGAGATGCCGTTTGAGGTAGGAGTGAGTGTAATGGTGACAGTCCGGCTTGCGGCAACCTCACTGGGATCTTGAGCGTACACCCACCACCAGTGGCTGACGCCATAGGCGACAGGGTCCGTCATCGGAACGGAACCGTCACCTGTCTCTCCGTGATATACCCAGCCGTCATCGGTTTCGATATGGAGGGTGGTCTGCAGATTGTACGGAGCATCGCCACCGACAACATCCCATGTCAATTCAAAGCCCTCCGTGAGATCGACTTCGCTTGGATACCCATCGTAAAGATCAATACTGAGCGGCAAGACAATCTCGGGTCCGATCACGCTCACGAACGGTACCGAGGGGTCATTGATTTCTTCAAACCAGTCCGGATTGAAGCTCCAGTCTCCATCATCGACGGTGAAGTGCAAATAGTAATTTCCGGGACGATTGGCCACCACATCCAAAGTACCTGTGCTCTGATTTGTAACGCGCTCGCGGATGAAGTAAGCTTCTCCGTTCGGAGCTTTATAAACCCAGCAGGGATTGATATAGGTGTAATTCCCACTGCCGGATATAGCATAGGTGGCACGAAGTGTATCTCCGGTTGTGGCGGAAGTGGATGCATACGTGACAGAGACAGATACACGCGGTGGGGGATTCCAGGTTCCGCCAATCGGGATGCGACCTGAAGATTCAGAGAATGACCTGTTTGGTGTATAGGCTTCAAGATTGACGGAGAAAGCATCGCCTTCCGTCAGAGTGAAGGTTTTCTTGCCGGAGAGGATGTCGTTGCCTGTAATATTATCCCCGATAAGCCATTTGGACAGGTTGCCGGAATAGGCTTCGGCCCACAGGTTGGCGTCATGAACGTCTGTTCGATCAATCTTCCATTCTACAGTGACCTGATCCCCGATGACAGGATTTTGCGGAGAGACGCTCAGGGTGATTCCACTGGGTTCATGGACTTCGACGCTGAGCTCACGGGAAAAGCTCACATTCAGATCATCATCTCGTACTTCAAGTCGGGCATGTAGGTTCCCTTCGTGTGCCATGGAAACCGTCTCACTGCCCTGGAAAGGCAGCGATTGTTTGTCCTGAGTTGTGTAGCCATAGCCGTATTCATAGATATCCCATGTGAGATTGACAGTCGTTGAGGGCGTGCTCCCCTGAACATCCCACGTTATGGTCAGCAGATCGTCTACGGTGGGCTGGTTGGGCGTGATCTGAAGGCTGGCTGTGAGTGGGATGCTTCCAGGCTGAACGACCTGGATTTGCTGCATCATGCCCCGGCAGGAAAAGCCTTGCTGGTCCGTGATATCCAGGAGAAGATAGACGATCCCACCGGAGGCGGCGGGGCAGGTGACACTGCCGCTGAGAGCAGCTTGCGCATCTACCCAAGACTCTTGAGCATATTCCCACCAGAACCCGTCATTTGTGACATGCTTTGTAAGGGTTACCCATGCGGTGCGTACGGTACTCACCGTATGATCTGCCATGTCAATGTTCCAGGACGCGGTGATCGGGTCTCCGGACTGTACCCAGTCCTTGTCATAGGAGATCTGGAAGTTGGGCATATGTCCCCAGGAGTCGCGATTGAGCGAAAGATATAGACGTTAATTTCCAGAGATACGGACTAAAGACGAAAAAATATTCGAATATTTTTTCTGGAAAGCGTTGATATTACTGGATTTACCATTGACTTGGCAGTGGAATTCCTATATAATCTGTTTAGTTCATACGAACTAAACACGAGAAAGGGGATTCTGCATGAAACATAGGTATAATCTTAATGTCGTCGTCCCTATTCCCGATGGTGGTCACATATGCAAAGATCAGCGGGTCTACATTGACCAGGAAAAGGTGTACTATCCTGATCTCAAATATAATATGAACAAACGCATCTGGGTTGGTAAAGCCATCAGTGAAACTCAGATGCATCCCAATGAGACCTATCAGGAACAATTCCCGACAGAATATGCGGCTATAACCCATCTGAATCTTCCGATCTATTCCAAGCGTGTAGGGATGTATGCTGCAGCATTGAAAATAGCCGAACAGATCGGGCTCTACGATGATCTGGTGAAGTATCTGGGGCCGCGAAATGCTAATCTGGCTATGGATTTTGCGGTCTATTCAATGGTGACTAAAAGCAACGTCATCAAGGATTTTGAAGTAGAGATGCAGGAATCCATGTTGTTTCTGGGCAAAGTGTATAGCGATTCATGGATTGGAGATATCATAGCAAATGAGATAACCGAAGATCAGGTCATCGCTTTTAAGCAAGCCTGGCTCAAACGATTTTCCAGAGACGAACTGCAGAATATATGGATCTGCATTGATGGATCGAATAACGACTGTGATGCTGATATAGATGAAGCAGAAAAGGGGAAAGCCAAGTCGCATACAAGTTCGGACATTATCAGCTTCCTCTATGCTGTCACCAGCACAGGAATGCCAATCTACAGCATGGTATATCGGGGTGGTCGAGTTGATTGCAAGGCCATTTTCGAGATGATCAGCATATTAGACGCATTTAAGATCAAGCCGAAGGGAGTTGTGCTCGACAGAGGTTTCTGCGACTACGATTGCATTCAGGAGTTGAAAGCGAAGCAGTTGGAATTCGTCATTATGATGAAGGAAAACACCAATGGTTACAAAGAACTACTGGGGAAATACCATGACGAGCTGAGATTCAAGTGGAAATATGCATTAGGTCATGGGCTCTTTGGTGCATCTGACACTGTAACGCTATTCAAAAAGCGCGATCTCCAGTTGAACTGTGCATTGATCTGGGATGCAAAAAACGGAGAAGAGCGAATAGACTATCTTGTTGATGAACTTCTTGATTTGATTGACGAATGCCATCATATGTTGGAAGAAGGCAAGGTGCCAGCCATACCGAGCAAGTACAGTAAATACTTGACCTTAAGCGCAGATAAGACCAGCGTGATTGTTCACGATGACATCATCCAATCCGAAATGTCTGGAAAAGGGTATTACGGTCTGGCATATTCTGGAGTCATGACTGCAAAGGAAGCAAATACAGTCTATGATTTGAGAGACAGCTCCGAAAAACAGTATGCTATCCTGAAAAGTCAATTAGGTGGTGATGTGTTCAGAGCACATTCAATGCATGGGATTGCGGTTAGAGAGACATTTGCTTTTGTAGCAAGCATTCTGCGCAATCATATATGCATGAATCAAGGTCTCCGAAAGAAGCGAATCGATACGAACACAGCGATAAAGGAGTTAAAGCTGATCAACCTGACGCTTCTTCCGGGTAACAAGTATCAGTTGGTGCATAATCAAAGTATTCGGCAGAAGGACATTCTCCAGGCATTAGGCCTTTCTGTAGACAATCTCGACTATTTGGCTGATTATGAGACAAGGCGTATCAACAAAGAGATGGTTCACCCTGTCCAAAAGATCGGATCATTAGCTGCTGAAAAGCCAGCTTCCAATGGCAGTCAAAAGGTTCAAGGAAAACCCGAAGGTTCGAAGGCAATGGGCAAAGGGAGCAGAAGCAACACAAAGCAGGATCAGAGCGTAGAAAGCAATGATGCAGGGAAGAAACCCAAGTCTGATGGAAGCTCGAAAGCCCCACAAGCTACTGTGAATACAGCGGAAGGTCAGCGCAGAGGACCTGGGCGACCCAAGGGAAGCAAAAACAAACCCAAGGACTTCTCCAAGCCCAAGAGAGGCCCTGGACGACCGAAAGGAAGCAAAAACAAGCCTAAATCATAACCTGGTGTTAGATTGCCGATATCATACCTATCGGGATCCATATGGCTGAAATGGAAATTGTAATATTTCCCATTTTTAGTCCGTATCACTGGATATTAACGT
>JAFUZB010000378.1 GCA_017476845.1 Clostridia bacterium | reverse complement strand
CCGCACAGCGCATAGATGCACTGGTGAAAGCTGGTGTCTGCGTTCTTGAGGTTTTCGGCATCGTTCTTCTGCGTGTAGAATTCCTGCAGGTCTACGGCGCTTTTCAGCTGGCGGAGGCCCTCGTCATCGGCACGCTCGGCAGCCCACCTTGAGGCGAGTCCCTCCAGACGTAGCCGGATCTCGCAGATGTCGGCGATATCCTCGCGGCTAAGGCCGATCACCTTGGCGCCCTTAGACGTGTTTTCAATGATATGTTCGGCCTCCAGGCGGCGCAGGGCCTCGCGGATGGGCGTGCGGCTCACGCCCAGGAGCTCGGAGAGCCGGGTCTCGGTGAGTAGTTCGCCCCGGGCATACTTGCCGATGAGGATATCGTGTTCAAGCTCGTCGAAGATCTGGTCGGCGATGGAAATCATGCGGTGTTCCATGTCTTCTTCCTCCTTCACAGCCGCCTAAGCCGGCCGCCGCTGAGCTTCTCGATCTGGGTTTCAAGTTCGTTGTTGGAGAGGGCTGCCTGACGCCCCGCATCGTACTGTGCATCGATCCAGGCTTTGAGCTCGACAACGAGCGGGTCCTGCTTGCTGATCGCTTCCTCGCCGCTTAAGCGGTAGTTGTCATTGATCCAGTAGGCGATCCCGGCAAGGCCGGAGGTCTTGGAGATCATGACGGAGGCCGGACGGTTGAGGAGCTTCTTGGTGTTGAAGATGTTGTAGATCTCCTCATCCTTGAGCAGGCCGTCCGCGTGGATACCGGCGCGCGTGACATTGAAGTTTCGCCCGACAAAGGGGGTCATGGGCGGAATCTTATAGCCGATCTCGCGGGCGAAGTAGTCGGCAATCTCGGTGATGACGGTCGGGTCCATGCCGTCTAGGGAACCGCGCATGCTCGCGTACTCAAAGACCATGGCCTCCAGAGGAATGTTGCCGGTGCGCTCGCCTATACCCAAAAGCGAGCAGTTGACGGCGCTTGCCCCATAGAGCCAGGCGGTGGTGGCATTGGCGACAGCCTTGTAGAAATCGTTGTGTCCGTGCCATTCCAGGTATTCGGATTCCACGTCCGAATAATGCTGCAATCCGTAGATGATGCCCGGCACACTGCGGGGGAGGGCAACCTCGGGATACGGGACACCGTAGCCCATGGTATCGCAGGCGCGGATGCGGATAGGAATGCCGGCATCCTGGCTCATGCGGGTGAGCTCGTTGATGAAGGGCACCACAAAACCGTAGAAGTCGGCGCGGGTGATGTCCTCCAGGTGACACCGGGGCATGACGTCCGCCTCAAAGGCCAGGGCAACCGTTTCCAGGTATTTGTCCATGGCCTGCTTGCGGGTGAGGTGCATCTTCTTAAAGATGTGATAATCCGAGCAGGAGACCAGAATGCCGGTCTCGCGGATGCCCAGGTCCTTGACGAGCTTGAAGTCGTCCTTGGTCGCCCGAATCCAGGTGGTGATCTCCGGAAACTTCAGCCCCAGATCCTTGCAGCGGGCAACGGCTTCCCTGTCCTTCTGGGAATAGATGAAGAATTCGGTCTGGCGGATAATGCCGTAGGGGCCGCCGAGCCGGCTCATCAGCTTATAAAGGTCCACGATCTGATCGACCGTATAGGGATCCACCGACTGCTGACCGTCGCGGAAGGAGGTGTCCGAAATCCAGATCTCCTCGGGCATGTTCATGGGGACGCGGCGGTGGTTGAAGGTGACCTTGGGAACGGTTTCATAATCATAGATGTCGCGGTACAGGTTCGGTTCTGCGACATCCTGAAGAGAATAGCGATAGTTCTTCTGCTCCAGCAGATGGGTTCTTGGAGAGGTCTCCAGCATCGCAATGGTCACTCCTTTGCTTTGCATTTTCGTATACAATTATACAATCTGGT
>JAFUZB010000377.1 GCA_017476845.1 Clostridia bacterium | reverse complement strand
AGCCCTCCACACCTGCGGGCTCTGGCCCTTCCGCAACTGGCCGGTCTCCGCCCTCAGCTTCGGCCAGAAAAAGCGTGTCACCATCGCCTCCATCCTCGCCCTGCACCCGGAGATCATCATTCTCGATGAGCCCACTGCCGGGCAGGATTATCGGCACTATACGGCGATCATGGAATTTCTCCGCTCCCTCAATGCGCAGGGCGTGACCGTCCTCATGATCACCCACGATATGCATCTCATGCTGGAGTATGCACGGCGTGCCCTGGTGTTCTCGGACGGGGAAATCATCGCGGACGCCTCGCCCGCCGCTGTCCTGACCCATCCGGAGATCGCCTCCAGGGCAAGCCTTCGGGAGACCTCCCTCTATACGCTCTCTCATCTGTGCGCCATCCCGGACGCCGAGGACATGACACGGCGCTTTATCGCCCACGAGCGGAAGGTGGCACGGCATGAATAATCTCTTCAACTACATTGACCGACCCTCCCCGATCCATCGCCTGACCGGGGCTACGCGCCTTGTCTGCCTGCTTTTGTGGAGCTTTGCGGCCATGAGCACCTACGACACGCGTTTCCTTCTCTTCCTCTCCCTCATGGCGCTCGTGCTCTTTCGCCTCTCCCGCATCCGCCTGCGCGACGTCTCCTTCATGCTGGGCTTTACCGCCGTCTTTATGGTGCTCAATAACCTTCTGGTCTTCGTCTTTTCCCCCGAGCACGGCGTGAGCCTCTACGGGACCCGGCACGCACTTTTTCCGATCACCGCCAACCTTGCTCTCACCGGCGAGCAGCTGTTCTATCACCTGAACCTGATCCTCAAGTACTTTGCTACAATCCCCATTGTGCTCCTGTTTGTGTGTACCACAAATCCCAGCGAGTTCGCGGCATCCCTGAACCGGATCGGCGTGCCCTACACCATCGCCATGTCGGTCGCCCTGGCCCTGCGCTATATCCCGGACATCCAGCGGGAGTACCATGAGATCTCCCAGGCCCAGCAGGCGCGCGGCCTGGAGATGAGCCGCAAGCAGAGCCTTGTCCGGCGCCTGAAGGCCGCGGCCGGAATCCTCATTCCCCTCATCCTCTCCAGCATGGATCGGATCGAGACCATCTCCAACGCCATGCAGCTGCGTGCCTTCGGAAAGGGGAAGAAGCGCACCTGGTACATGGCACGTCCCTTCACGAGATGGGATGTTCTCTCCATCGCCCTGTGCGCTCTTCTGCTTGTGCTCGCCCTGCTTCTCAATGTGCTCAACGGCGGAAGGTTCTGGAATCCTTTCCGCTGAATCCAGTGCATCCCGGCCCGGTTCCCCGGGCCTTTTTCGTAAGCGCTTACACTCTTTTTCATTGACGCCAGGTCCCCGCGCGGCAATAATCCAGACAGAATCTGCAACGGTTTCCGTTGCCCGAAAAAGGAGATAACACGATGAAAAAGCTGCTCTGTCTTTTGCTGTCCCTGTCTGTATGCCTCTTCTCCCTCACCGCCCTGGCCGACGAGATCACCCTCAAGGTCTGGGACGGACAGGATGATCAGGCGCTCCTCCAGGAGCTGTGCGAAGCGTATGCACAGGCCCATCCGGAAAACACCTATACCTTCCAGTACGGCGTGGTCGGTACCGCCGATGCCAGCGCACGCTATCTTGAGGACCCGGCCGCTGCCGCGGACGTCTTTGTCTATCCGGACGATCAGCTCATCCGTCTGGCCCAGGCCGATGCCCTCTACGAGGTCACCCGCAATTACGATGACATCGCCAACCGCAACAGCCAGGGCAGCGTCCTTGCCGCAACCTATCAGGGAACACTGCTTGGCTATCCCATGACCGCCGACAACGGCTACTTCCTCTTCTATGACAGCTCTGTGCTGACCGAGGAGGATGTCCAGTCCCTGGACACCATCCTGGAAAAGGCCCAGGCCGCCGGAAAGCAGTTCAACTTCGATATCGCCAACGGCTGGTATCTCTCCGCCTTCTTCCTGGGCAACGGCTGCACGATCACCCTGGACGAGAATGGCAAGCAGGTCTGTGATTTCAACAGCGACAAGGGCCTGGCCGCAGCCAAGGCTGTCGCCGCACTGTGTGCCCATCCCGCCTTCCTGCCCGGTGACCAAAACATCCTCACCGGCACCATCGGGGACAGCGTCTGCGCAGGCGTTTGCGGCACCTGGATTGCCGATGCCGTCAAGGAGCGCCTTGGGGATAACTATGCCGCAGCCAAGCTTCCGACCTTTACCGTGGACGGCGAGCAGGTCCAGATGGGCTCCTTCGGCGGCTGCAAGATCCTCGGTGTGAACACCCAGACCCAGTATCCCGTGGAGGCCATGAACCTGGCCGACTTCCTCACCAGTGAGGAGAGCCAGCTGCGCCGTTTTGAGGTGCGCGGCTACGGCCCCTCCAATGTGAACGTCGCCCGCAGCGAAGTGATCGCCGCCGATCCCGCACTCTCCGCCCTGGCAGCCCAGAGCGACTATGCCGTGACGCAGCTCATCATCGGCGACTTCTGGACGCCCGCCACCGCCTTCGGCAATGCCCTCATCGCCGATCCCACCGTAGACATCCAGCCGCTTCTGGACCAGTGGGTTGCCCAGACCGTAGGTGAATAAGCTATCCCGCAGGGGCTGCCAGAGGGCAGCCCCTGGTTGCATCGTGGAGGAATCAACATGAACACACTATCCCGCGTTCTCCGTGAGGGCGATGGCTTTACCCGCCTGTCCCTTGTCGTCATGGGGCTTGGCTGTATCAGGCGCGGACAGTTCGTCAAGGGACTGACCTACCTCGCCCTGGAGGTCCTCTTCTTCCTGTTCTTCTTTCTCTTCGGCTGGCCCTATCTCAGCCATTTCCTCACCCTGGGCGAGAACGCGCAGAAGCGCGTGTGGAATGAGGAGCTCCAGATCTATCAGCGCGTCCCCGGCGATAACAGCATGCTGATTCTCCTCTTCAGCGTCCTTACCCTGGCCTTCACCGTGCTCTTTATCCTTCTTTGGATCATGAACCTTCGCAGCGCGCTCAAGGCACAGAAACTCTCGGAGGCTGGGAAGCCGGTCCCGACGCTTCGGGAGGACCTGGTGAGCCTTCTCAACGAGCGCTTCCATGTGACCCTCCTCTCGGTCCCCATGACCACCCTTCTGCTCTTTACGGTGCTGCCGATCCTCTTTATGGTCCTCATCGCCTTCACCAACTTTGACGCCAACCATCAGCCGCCGGGCAATCTCTTCACCTGGACAGGGATGCAGAATGTCACCGACATCTTCCTTGGCAATCCCACCAAGACGAAGACCTTCACGGGTATTCTCGGCTGGACCATGGTGTGGGCCGTCTTTGCGACCTTCACCAACTATCTCTTCGGGATGCTCCTGGCCATCCTCATCAACCATAAGCTGGTGCGCCTGAAGAAGATGTGGCGCACCTGGTTCATGATCCCCATCGCCATCCCCCAATTTGTGAGCCTCCTGCTCATCTCCCGCGCCCTGGAGCCCAGCGGCGCCATCAATGTCGCGCTCATGCGCCTTCATCTCATCGACACGCCGCTCCCCTTCCTCACCGATGTCACCCTCTCTCGCATCGTGGTTATCGTCGTCAATATGTGGATCGGCATCCCCTACACCATGCTGACCTTCTCGGGCGTGCTCATGAATGTGCCCTCCGAGCTCTATGAGAGCGCGGAGATCGACGGCGCAGGGCCGGTAAGGCGGTTTCTGAGCATCACCTTGCCCTATATGGTGTTCATCACCGCGCCTGCGACCATCACCACCTTTGTGGGAAATATCAATAACTTCAACGTCATCTACCTGCTCACCGCAGGCGGTCCGGCCTCCCTGGACTACGACCAGGCAGGCAAGACGGATCTTCT
>JAFUZB010000376.1 GCA_017476845.1 Clostridia bacterium | reverse complement strand
GGGGAGAGGGTCGTATCCTCCCTGGCGTTCTGCTCAGAGCCCGTGTCAAACATACTCATCTGTTCCATGACCTGATTCCTCCTGATGCATGGGGAGTGTAGCACGTAAGGGAAGGGGCTGCAAGCGGGAGAAAAGGCGCAAAAAAGTCTGCCCCAGCGGGGCAGACCAAAGGAGTGTATGTGCGCCCCGTCAGTAGGCGCTGTGATGGGTACTGGCTGCTGTTGTCCGGTTTTTGGCGTCGATGCGGTCCAGCATGAGGGAAAGGGTTCCCTGGGCCGTGCTCTCCACCTCCGAGAGGAAAGTGTCCAGACTGGAGGAGAGAGGCTCGCCGTTTTGCAGGTAATGGAAAAGACAGCCTTCGACCAGGAAGGCACCGGCCTGAGCAAGGGTGTGCACATCCTGGGAGGAGACCTCCTTGTTCTCTGTCACTTTGCGCAGATACAGGGAGATCTGATGGAGCAGAACATCGTGGAAAAAGGTATCGAGGATGGAGATGTTGATGCCGTTGAAGAGCTTGCTCACGGATTCTTCGTGGTCCTTGAGGAAAACGAGCGCGTTGCGCACGGCATCGGTAAGGCTCTGCGCGGCGGTTTGACCGGAGAGCACCTTTTCGGTCTCATCCTGCATCAGCTGAAGGACAAGGTCTTCCTTGTCGCGGAAATGGTAATAGAAGGTGTTGCGGTGAACATTGCAGGCTTTGACAATCTCGGTGACTGTAATCTGCTGATAGGGCTGTGTGTCAAGCAGAGCAAGAAAGGCGTTATAGAGCTCCTGCTTGGTATCTTTTTTGGATTCTTTCATGGTATCCTTCGTGATGGGTGCCTCCTTTCCTGGGGCAGACCCATTGTAGGTAAATGTGGGGAGATGTACAATGGACGAAAAGTAGCAAATGTGCAAAAAATGCAAATTCTTTACAAGTTTTTCTGTATCGCTTGTAAGGTCATGCCACGCTCCTTGGGGTATAGTGAGAAAAGCCGAACAAAACAGAGAAAAACCAGAGCAACGTTCCCCATCTGGCTTGCGGCAGGTATCCCGATGTTGTATAATTCCCCGGCATACGGAGAAAAAAAGATAACGTGTGCCATGCGATACAAGTGAAGAATGGAGGTCTGGACAGGATGGTTCAGGCGATTGTTGGCGCGAACTGGGGCGACGAAGGCAAGGGAAAGGTGACCGATCTTCTTGCCGAGAAGAGCGATGTGGTTGTTCGCTTTCAGGGCGGTGCCAATGCAGGACATACGATTATCAATGATTATGGCAGGTTTTCCCTGCATCTTCTGCCCTCGGGCGTATTTCATCAGAATGTGGTCAATGTCATCGGCCCCGGCGTGGCACTCAATGTGGAAGCGCTGCTTGGCGAGCTGAAGCATCTCACCGAAGCGGGTGTGCCTCAGCCCAAGATCCTTATCTCGGACCGCTGCCAGGTCATGATGCCCTATCATGTGGACTTTGATAAGTTTGAGGAGGAGCGCCTGGGGAAAAATTCCTTCGGCTCCACCAAGTCCGGAATTGCCCCCTTCTATTCTGACAAGTTCGCGAAGGTGGGACTGCAGGTCTGCCAGCTCTACGATGAAGCGATTCTGCGCGAGCGGCTGGAGATTGCGCTGGTCAAAAAGAACGTGCTGCTGCGCGAACTCTACGGGAAGCCTGAAATCGACCTGGAGGGCCTGATTGCCTATCTTCAGAAGATTGCAGAGGAGATCCGTCCCATGGTGGGGGATACCACCAAGTTCCTTCGCGATGCGGACCGCGCCGGGAAGACCATCCTACTGGAGGGCCAGCTCGGCACGCTGCGCGACCCGGACCACGGCATTTATCCCTACACCACCTCCTCCTCACCCCTGGCGGCCTTCGGCTGCATCGGGGCGGGCGTGAGCCCGGTGTCTCTCCAGAAGATCTATGCCGTGACCAAGGCCTATTCCAGCTGCGTGGGCGCCGGTCCCTTTGTCAGCGAGATCTTCGGGGATGCGGCCAAGGAGCTGCGCGACCGCGGCGGAGACAAGGGCGAGTATGGTGCCACCACCGGCCGTCCGCGCTCGGTGGGCTGGTTTGACGTGGTGGCTACGCGCTACGGCGCCATGGTTCAGGGAGCGACAGAGCTTGTGCTGACCAACCTTGATGTTCTGGGCTATCTGGATGAGATCCCGGTGTGCGTGGCCTATGAGACGGAGAGCGGAGAGAGAATCACGGAATTCCCGACCACCCCGACCCTCATGCACTGCAAGCCGGTTCTGGAGACACTGCCCGGCTGGAAGCAGGATATCCGCGGGATCACCCGATATGAGGATCTTCCGGAAAACTGCAGGAAATATGTAGACTATATTGAGCGCGTGACCGAGACCCCCATTCACATGGTTTCCAACGGCCCGAAGCGCTCGGACATACTGTATCGCTGAAAGTGAAAGGAATGCTGCCATCTCTATGGCAGCAACTTTCATTATCCGGCAGGGGAGGCACTGACATGGCAGGTAAGACATGGGAACATCAGATTGGAATCATTGACTATGGCATGGGCAATCTGCGCAGTGTGCAGAAGGCCTTTGCCTATCTGGGATTCAGTGCGGATATTATCTCCGATCCCGCACAGGCGAAGGCGAGCAGCCGACTGATTCTTCCGGGTGTCGGTGCATTCCACGATGCAATCGCAAGGCTTCGCGAGACGGAGATGGACAAGGCTGTGCTGGAGGCTGCCGCGGCGGGAAAGCCGATTCTTGGGATCTGCCTTGGCATGCAGATGATGTTCTCCGCGAGCGTGGAGAACGGCTGGGACGAGGGTCTGGGCATCTTCCCGGGCACGATTGAGCGCCTGCAGGGCGGCGAGGGGCTGAAGATTCCGCATATGGGCTGGAATACCATCGAAACCAAGCCCTCCATCCTCTTTACGGGCGAAGAAAGGCCTGCGGTTTACTTTGTGCACTCCTACTGTGCGAGCGAGGTTACAGAGGTAACTAGCGCTACGTGCGAGTACGGGCAGGTGTTCACCGCAGCCGTGGAGCGGGGCAATGTCTGCGCGACACAGTTCCATCCGGAGAAGAGCGGAGATGCCGGCTTGGCCATGCTCAGACGGTTTGCGACATGGGAGGGCGAAGCATGCTGACCAAGAGAATTATTCCTTGCCTGGATATCCGGGACGGACGGGTGGTCAAGGGCGTCAATTTTGTGGGTATCCGGGACGCCGGAGATCCGGTGGAGGCCGCGGTGCGCTACAACCGCGAGGGTGCAGACGAGCTGGTGCTGCTGGATATCAACGCGAGTCATGAGGGACGCGGCACGATGCTGGATGTCGTCAGCCGCGTGGCCGAGCAGGTCTTTATTCCCTTCACGGTGGGCGGCGGGATTTCCGAGATTGAGCAGATTCGACAGCTGCTTAAGCTCGGAGCCGACAAGGTGTCCATCAATTCCCCGGCAGTGCGCAATCCGGAATTTATCAGCGAGGCGGCGGACCGCTTCGGCAGCCAGTGCATTGTGCTGGCTATGGATGTTCGGGCACGCGAGGGCGGATGGGATGTCTATGTCAACGGCGGCCGTGTCAACACCGGGCTCGATGCCCTCAAGTGGGCCGAGGAGGGTGTGAAGCGCGGCGCAGGCGAGATTCTGCTCACCAGCATGGATACCGACGGTGTACAGAACGGGTTCGCCCTGGATGTGACACGGCGCATTGCCGATATTGTCCCGGTTCCCGTCATTGCCAGCGGCGGTGCGGGAAAGAAGGAACATTTCCTGGATGTGCTGACCGAAGGACATGCGGATGCCGCGCTTGCGGCGACACTGTTTCACTACGGTATTCTCCCGATACCGGAGCTGAAAGCATACCTGAGGGACCATCATATCCCCGTGAGAAGTACGGAGGCGGACTGACATGGCTTATGCATCTGAACTGGCGCTGAAGCTGGTACCCTATACTGCGGGCGAACAGCCCAAGGACAGAAAAATCATCAAGCTCAATACCAATGAAAATCCGTATCCGCCTTCTCCCGAAGTAGAGAAGGCTATTGCGGGACTTGTGCCACAGCTAAGGCTCTATCCGGACATGGAGGCTACTGGGGTACGCGAGGCGATTGCCGATTACCTGGGGCTTACGCCCGACAAAGTCTTTTGCGGCAACGGCTCGGATGAGGTTCTGGCTTTTGCCTTCGCGGCCTTCTTTGCGGGCAAACAGGTCATCTCGCCGGATATCTCCTACTCCTTCTATCCGGTCTATGCCTCGCTCTTCGGGGCAAAGCTGACGCAGGTGCCGCTAAGGGAAGACTTCACGGTCGATGTAGCTGCTATGCAGAAGGACCACCCGATTGTCCTAGCCAATCCCAATGCACCGACAAGCCTTGCGCTGCAAAACAGCAGCCTTCGTGAGCTGGCGATACATACACGATCTCATGGCGAGATCCTGCTAGTGGACGAAGCCTATGCAGAGTTTGCCCGGGAGAACGCAGTGTCACTGCTTGAGGAATTTGATAACCTGCTCATCGTCCGGACCTTCTCCAAGAGTCACGGATTGGCGGGTATGCGCGTGGGATTTGCGGTAGGCTCACCGGAGCTTATCGGTTATCTTCGGCGCGTGCGCGATTCCTTCAACTCCTATCCTTTGGACCGACTGGCGCAAGCTGCCGCGGAGGCGGCAATGCGCGACAGCGGGTATATGAGAAAGCAGTGTGAAAAAATCATTGACAGCCGCGACTGGGCTATCCGGAAGCTGAGGGAGAACGGTGTCACGGTGCTGGATAGCCAGACCAACTTTCTCTTTGTCAAAGCTGACGAAACGGATGCTTCGGGGATCCAGAAAAGCCTCCGGGAAGCGGGCATTCTGGTCAGGCATTTCAAGGCGGGGCGGCTCAATCCGTACCTTCGCATCTCCATAGGGACCCAGGAGGAGATGGAACAGGTCGTGGACAAACTTCTTAGTCTGATTCGCAAATAAACAAAAACTCCTGTGAAGGAATACACAGAGCCGGTCAAGGCTCAATATATGACACATAATCCAGTCATGCGGAAGTAAAAAAGACGATCCGAAGATCGTCTGTCGAGAATGTAGCCATCTTGTAGCCAGAGAGTTCTGGAAAAGAAGGGGATTTCATTTGCATCACAGTCTACGGCAAATACTGTCACACAATGCGTCCTAACGCTTTCGGAGGAATCTCTGCTGTTCCTGTTGCTCTCCGTGACTCTGATTGCTCATATTCCACACATGCTACTTGCTCTACAGGCTGTTATCAACATTGATAACAGCCTGCCTGCTCTGGAACGATGAAACCTTCGATCAGAATTGCACTGCAGTAGCACTGGCTTGCGGCTTCAACTGCATAACGAGCGCCCTGTAGCTGGAACGCTGATCGACGGGAATCTTTAAGGATTCCATGGCCTTTTCTACAGAGACGCCAAATGCGTCCATGACGTCTCGAATGGCAATGGATTTTGTTTCTTTTTCCTTTGCTGCTCCGCGTTCATCCACTCTATCCTTTACCATTTCCATTAATATATCTTCCATCGTGACATCTCCTTTCCCAATGTCTGTATACTGGGGGTTTTTTTGAATCACCAGATTGAGAAGAACTCTGTAGTGTTCTCTCATCATGTCGTCATGCTCAACGCTGATGTCGCCGATCAGGTGTCTAACATCTGCCTCTTCTGCCTCTTCTGCCTTATCTGTAAGAGCACGATAAGCTATGCACTCTTCTTCTTTAAGAGTAGTATATTACATAGTTAATAACTTTTCTATAGTAAAATTGTTTCATATTAAGGTGCGACTCTTTTCACAATGCAGCATTTTTCATGGCATCTATACCCTCTATGTGTTGTTCGTGCAAAACCGCTTCTTTTGATGCAGATTCAACTATGGGTCTGCCGCCTTTCTTGGAAGAAAGCGGTGAGGAGAGATTCGCAATCTTTTGCGAGAATATCTGCGGTCCACCGGGTGCGGCTGTGGAGCGCGGGGTCATTGGGAAGATCATAGATCGAACCGCAGCAGCCCTTTTCTGGGTCGGAAGCCCCGTAAACAACGCGGCCCAGGCGGGACATGACCATGGCTCCTGCGCACATGGGGCAGGGTTCAAGGGTGACATAGAGGGTGGAGTCGGGAAGCCGCCAGTCGCCCTTTTCTTGTGCAGCCAAGCGCAGGCATTGCATCTCTGCGTGCGCCGTCGGGTCATGAAGGGTTTCCTGCAGATTGTGGGCCCGTGCCACGATCTTTCCCTCGCGTACAAGCACGGCACCCACAGGTGTTTCCCCGGCATCATATGCCTTCTGTGCCTCCGCAAGGGCCATAAGCATGCCTTCGTGGTCCGTCATTCCATCGCCCCCTATCTGTCAGGAATTCTACCAGATTGCGTGCGGTACGCCAAGCATACGCAATTGCCAGAGGCTGGCCCGATCTGGTATCATACACGCAGCGCAAAGAGAGGAGGGGACTGGTGTGCACAGGGTGTGTCTGGCTATTGATTTGAAGAGCTTCTATGCTTCGGTGGAGTGTATGGATCAGGGGCTTGATCCGCTCACGGCACGTCTGGTGGTAGCCGATGCCTCACGCACGGACAAGACGATCTGTCTTGCGGTGTCCCCTGCACTTAAAGCCTATGGGATTCCGGGAAGATGCCGGCTCTTTGAGGTCAAGGAGAAGCTGAAAGAAGTCAAGGCGCGGACCGGGAAGACTGTTGACTTTGTGATTGCCACGCCGCGCATGGCACGCTATATGGAGGTCTCGGCGAAGATCTATGCCGTGTACCTGCGCTTTGTGGCCCCTGAGGATATCCACGTTTACTCCATCGATGAGGTGCTCATGGATGTCACGGAGTATCTCCATGCCTACGGCGGGTCCGCCCATGAGATGGCGCGCAGGATAATCCGGGAGGTGCTCGGGGAAACCGGGATCACCGCGACGGCGGGGATCGGCACCAATCTGTACCTGGCCAAAGTTGCTATGGATATTGTGAGCAAGCATACGGAACCGGATGGGGACGGAGTGCGCATCGGGGAATTGGACGAGACAAGATACCGGGAGCTTCTCTGGGATCACAGGCCCATCACGGCCTTCTGGCGCATCGGTCACGGCACGGCCGGCCGACTGGAGAGAAACGGCATGTATACCATGGGCGACATCGCCCGCAGGAGCCTGACCGATGAAGAGAGCCTCTATCGGCTCTTCGGCGTGGATGCCGAGCTTCTTATTGACCATGCCTGGGGACTGGAAAGCTGTCGCATGCAGGACATCAAGGCCTTCAAGCCCAGAAAATCCAGCACAGGATCGGGACAGGTGCTGCCCTGCCCGTATGATATGCTCCAGACACGCCTGATTGTGCAGGAGATGACGGACCAGCTTGTGATGGAACTGGTGGAAAAGCATATGCTGACCGACAGCGTGACAGTGAACCTCAGCTACGACCGGGAAAACGTAGACAGGGGCTTCTATACCGGAAAGGTGCACGAGGATAGATATGGGCGAAAGGTGCCGGAGGGCATGCATTTTACCGCGCACTTCCACACGCCCACCTGCACGGGCAGCCAGATCATGGAAGGCGTGCTCCGCCTGTACGATGAAAAAGTCGACCCGACACTTACCGTGAGGGCGGTCTATGTGACGGCGGGAAATGTGGTCAGGGAGGAAAACGCAGCGGTGCAACTGGATATGTTCACGGATACGGCAAGGCAGGAGAAGGAGAGAAAGCTCCAAAACGCTATGCTGGAGATTCGCGAAAAGTACGGGAAGAATGCCATACTGCGGGGCATCAACCTGTCCGAGGGTGCACGAGAGAGGGAGCGAAACGCCCAGATCGGCGGACACAAGGCATAACGGGGAGGGAAGACGCGATGGGAAAGTATGACGATATCATCCATATGCAGCGTCCTGTCCATGACGGGGACGATTTTTCGCGCAGACATCCCCCGATGCCTGTCGAGGACAGGGCCAAGATCTTCATGCCCTTTGCCGCCCTCAAGGGATACGGTGAGACGGTTGCGAAGGAGCGCATCACCTACGACCGGGAGCAGCAGGTCTCCGAGGAGATGATGGCGGAGCTCAATGCAAAACTGCAGGTGCTGAAACAGCGCTTGGATGAAGGGGAAACGCCGCGTGTCACCGCTTATTTCTTTGAGCGAGCCGAGCATGGAAACGGGCACAATCCGCTGACTGACGGCGAAGGCCACTACCGTCAGATGACGGGTGAGGTACGCTCGATTGATACGTACCTTCTGCGGCTCCTCGTAGAGGAAACCTGGATCGATTTCCATGCACTGCGCGGCTTGGGACTGGTGGAACAGGAATGCTGAACAGTCAGGGTGTCCAATATGAAGTCTTCGCGCAAACGAAAAAAACTGCCGCGGCAGTTTTTTCGTTTGCATCTTCAGTATTTCTTCGGATCAAAGACGTACAGGTCGCTGGATGTGGTGACTTCACTGCCTAAGCCTATAAGTTCTGCCACCGTCACGAAGGTGAAGCCCTTTTCGATGAGCTGCGGAATGAGCACGGAAATGCACTTCACATCGGTTTCCCTGGCATGATAGAGGAGAATGGAACCGTTTTGTACACGGGGCAGGGCAAGCTGCGGATTGGTCTGGCTGACATCCCAGTTGACCACATGCTTGTAGCCGGCATTCATGAGCAGGCGGACACCGCGGGAGATGTTGTCATTGGCATCCTCAATGGAGCCGTACGGGGGACGCAGGGTGCGCAGGGGATAGTGATATCCCAGCACCTGGTCCATGACCTCCTGGGGTTTTAAAATCTGCTGCATCGCTACGCGGGTCTCGGGATTGCGTGCCACTCGGCTGTGCCACATGGTATGGGTTCCGATCTCGCATCCCGCGTCGATGATGTCCTGCCATAGCTGCCTGTCTTCCTCGTGAAGCATGATGCCCAGGGGATAGAAGGTCATGACGATATTGTACTGTTTGCACAGCTCCAGGGCATCCCGAACGGCATCCAGATTATAGCAGTCATCCATGGTCAGGGAGATCTTGGGCTCATCGCGCGAACCGAAACGGATGATGAAGGGACGATCATCCGGCGTGGGCTCGGGGGTGGGCACAAGCTCGATCACACTCCTGACCGCAGGTGCGGAGGAGGAGAGATCCGAGTCCCCGGCGAGGACCTGAGCCTCGGGTGTAGGCTCGGGCGTTGCCGTCGGCCGCGGCTCCTGTGTGCGAACGGGAGTGGGTGTCGGCCGAATGATGGTGATGCTTCCGGCCGCGCCGGCGCTTGTCAAAAACAGCGACAAGCAGAGAAGCAGTAAGAAAAAGCGTCTGAGAGAAGTCAAACGGGTACCTCCCATAGAGCGAAGATTCCTTGGGGCATGTGAGCGTGACCGTAAGCCGAGTTCTGTCGAGGACGATCATCTATCCAGACCTGGCGTTGCCGCGCAGGCTCAAGCGATGTCAGGGACGCAGCGGGCAACTGATGTGTCCCTATCTATCTTGCACCGGGTGGGGTTTACATCACGGACAAGTCGCCAAGCCGTGGGTGAGCTCTTACCTCGCCTTTCCATCCTTACCGGGAGATATTGGTCTTCCGGCGGTTTCTTTCTGTTGCACTCTCCTTGGAGTCGCCTCCACCGGCCGTTAACCGGCACCCTGCCCTGCGGTGCTCGGACTTTCCTCATGCCCATAAGGGCCTGCGATCGCCTGTTCACCTCACATGCATTCGGCATGATACCTTTCCCTCCTTCGCGTGTCAAGCCCGGCACGCCACTTGAAAAGCGGGCCCTTTGAGAGTACAATTATCTTGTCTTTCTGTGCACTTTTGTGCGGAGATCCCGTATTCGGGTAATAGGGAAGGACAGTGGAGGAAGGTTTTATGAAAGTCATTCTTTTGCAGGATGTCAAGAATATCGGAAAACGCGATGATATCGTGAATATCTCCGACGGATATGCCCGCAATTTCCTGTTTCCCAAGAAGCTGGCCATGGAGGCCAAGCCCGGCGCCATGAAGGAAGTCGAGCGCAAGCGCGCAGCCGAAGCCGCTCGTGAGGCGGAACGCCGTGCCGAGGCCGAGGAGAAGGCCAGACAGCTCAAGGACAAGGGCGTGACGCTGGCCGTCAAGTGCGGTGATAAGGGCAGACTCTACGGCTCCGTCACCACAGCCGAGATTGCCGAGGAGCTGGAGAAGCAGTACGGTATCAAGATCGATAAGAAGAAGATCGAACTGTCCGAACCGATCAAGCAGGTGGGCGATGTCACCATGAGCGTATGGCTCTACAGCGGCATTACCACTCCCATGGTCGTGCACGTGGTGCCGCTTGCCAAGTAAGCGTGCAGCCCGGCAGAAGATATTAGGGGAGGTGAAGCAATGAGCGAGCTGCGAAGTATGGTTCCGCCCAACAATCTGGATGCGGAAAAGAGTGTCCTCAGTGCCATGCTGCAGGAGAACAACGCGGTGCAGCTGGCCATTGAAATGCTGGTGAAGGATGACTTCTACCAACCCTCCCATAAAGAGATTTTTGACTGCATGCGGGAGCTGAACGTCCAGCAGAGTCCGGTCGATATCATGACCGTGCAGGCGGAGCTTGCAAGGCGCGGGACCCTTGAGGGCGTGGGCGGTACGCTCTACCTGGTGGAACTGTTCTCCTTCGCTCCCAGCACAGCCAATGTCAAGGCCTACATTTCCATCGTTGTGGAAAAGAGCGTTCTGCGCAAGCTCATCTCCGCGAGCTCTGAGATCTCCCAGGAGTGCTATGCCCAGCAAAATACGCTCCAGGAGACGCTGACCAATGCGGAGAAGGCCATCTTTGATATTGTTATGAAGCGTTCGGGCTCCGATTCGCTCCAGCCCATCAAGGATGTCTTACTCAACACCTACGCCTATATTGAGGAACTGAGCCACCTCAAGGGAAAGATTTCCGGTGTGCCCACCGGTTTCCATGCCCTGGACAACATGCTCACGGGTCTGCACGGCGGTGAGCTGATTCTCATCGGTGCCCGCCCATCCATGGGCAAGACCAGCTTTGCGATTAACATTGCCAGCCATGCGGCCTTCTATGCGGGCAAGACGGTGGCTGTCTTTTCCCTGGAAATGCCGCGCGAGCAGATCGTGTTGCGTATGCTCTGCTCGGATGCGCGTGTGGATATGCAGAAGGTGAGGCAGGGTACCCTCAATTCCGACGACTGGATGAAGCTGGCGCGCTCGGTGGGCCCTATGTCGGCCTCCAACTGCTATCTGGATGACACGGCGGGCATCAGCCCGTCCCAGCTGCGCTCCCGCTGCAGGCGGCTGATGATGGACCACGGACTGGACCTGATCATCGTGGACTATCTGGGTCTGATGCATTCCGATTCGGCGGCGGAAAACCGCCAATTGGAGGTCAGCGAAATCAGCCGCTCGCTCAAGGCAATCGCGCTGGAGCTGAAGGTCCCGCTCATTGCCTGCGCACAGCTCTCACGTGCGGCAACCGCGCGTGTGGACAAGCGCCCCATGCTCTCCGACCTGCGTGATTCCGGCTCCATCGAGCAGGATGCCGATGTGGTCATGTTCCTGCACAGGGAAGCGTACTATGACCCGAACTGTGAGGAGAAGAATGTGGGCGAGGTGATCGTGTCCAAGCAGAGAAACGGCCCGCTGGGCACAGTTAAGGTGGCTTGGCTTCCCGAATTTACCACCTACGCCAATCTGGCTCCTGAGGCAGGAGCACCGCCCTTCTGATCTGCCTGCATTTCAGGCAGCAGGGGAGATAACGTACACTGGGAGGTTTCTTGAATGGAGCAGATGGAACTCGCACAGCTTACTGCGGGAATGACCTTTCTGGGATTTCTCATGGTGCGCTCCGCCGAGCAGCGTGTAAATGCCAAGGGCGGAAGATATCTGGATATGAACCTGATCGACAAGACAGGCGAAGTCAACTGCAAGATGTGGGACGGAACGGTCGCCCCGCCCGCACGGGGAACGGGCGTGAAGATACAGGCCCAGGTGCAGGATTTCAACGGCAGGGTGCAGTTGAAAATTGACCGCATCCGGCAGGCACTGCCCGCAGACGATGTGGATATGACGATGCTGATTCCCACGGCACCGGAAGCACCGGAAAGCATGCGCGAGCAGATCGACAGGACGCTTGCCTCCTTCACCTCCGAGTCGCTCAGAAAGATTGTCCAGGCCATGCTGGACATGGCGGGGGATTCGCTCAGCTACTATCCCGCCGCCAAGCGGATGCACCATGCCGAGCGGAGCGGACTTCTCCATCACACTACGGATATGCTGAAAATGGCCGAGCGTGTGTTGGAGGTCTATCCCTTCTTGAATGCGGACCTGCTCAGGGCCGGAGTGATCATCCATGACCTGGGTAAGATTCGGGAGATGAACAGCGACGAGTACGGCAATGTGCCGGAGTATTCCCGCGACGGTGTACTCGTCGGACATCTGGTGCGCGGTGTGGCGCTCGTAGAAGAAGCCGCGAAGCGGGCAAACGTTACCGGGGAATGGGTGGAACTGCTTCAGCATATGGTGATCTCTCACCATGGCATTCCGGAATACGGCAGTCCGATCCGCCCGTCTATCCCGGAGGCGATCGCATTGCATATGATTGATACCTTCGATGCCACCATGTTTGAGACCAAAGCGGTGATGGATCGCACGCCGGAGGGAGCCTTCTCCGAAGCCATCTCTTACATGGATGGAAGAAGGATCTATCATCCGTTGTATAACGACGAAGCAAAGTAATACCGGGGGAGGTATTCTCATGACTCAGTTGTCAAGACGTGTTGCACTGGCTCTCATGCTTGCATGTGCGCTTGTGCTGTTTACCGCCTGTCAGGACCAGACGCAGTACCAGATGGCCAGCGCGCCGACACAGAATGTGAATCAGGTGACAGCTGTGCCTGTGACGGTCGAAGAGGAAGAACCGTTTGATTATGACAGCTATGATCCGGCTTCCGAGGAAGGCATCGGGGATGACCTGGACGCGTCAGGTCAGGTTGTGACCGATCTGAGTGCACTGCTGGATATGGACAGGAATGCCACGGTCTACAATGATCCCACCGGGGCGCCGACCATGAACAGCGTCTACGCCGGTGCCACACCCGTGATCATTGACCCGATCGACAAGCCCACCCCCACGCCGGTGCCGCCGCTGACTTTCAGCGAGTATATCGTCTATGATGCCACTAAGCTCGGTATCTCCTTTGAGGCCCCGACCGGATGGATCGTCGACGACGTCGAGCAAAGCGTCTATCTTCTGACCAATCCGGATCCGAGCGTGGATTATCAGGCGACGGAAAGAGTGTCTGCCTACACGGTGAACACAGAGTATTCCCAGTCGGACCTGGCCAAGGAAGTGCGCAATGTGCTCTCCACCCTGCGCGCGGACTTCTCTTCCTTCAGCCCGACGAACACCGCTACCCGCAGCCTGCTGGATAAGACCGGCGTGTATGCTGACTTTTCCGGTGTGACCAAGGCCGGGCAGAGCGTGGCCGGGCGCGTGCATGCAGTGTGCGTGAACAAGAAGCTCTATATTCTGGAGATGACCTATCCCAAGGCTTATACGGAAACCTACAAGGATACGGTCTACAAGCGGTTCCGGCACAGCGTAAAGATCACAAAGTAAATAGCATAGAGGGCGCACGTAAGGATGTGCGCCTTCTTTCGTCGAGAAGGGGAAAGGGAATTTGCGAGCACTGCTGTTAAGCACACATACCGGCGGCGGCCATGATGCGGCCGCCCAGGCGATGAAGGAGGCACTGGAGGAGCGGGAGGTCGAATGCCGTCTGATGGACTCGGTTGCCTTCGGCGGAGAGGCGTTTTCGCGTGCGGTGAGCGCGACCTATGTGAATATGGTCAAGCGCTCCACAAGGACATTCGGTAAGGTCTATCACATGGGCGAGGTGGTCAGGCATGCGCCGGGACCTTCGCCGGTCTATCTTGTCAATGCGGCCTATGCAAGGAACCTTGCGCGGGAGCTGCAGAGCTTTCGTCCGCAGATGGTGGTGTGCACCCATCTGTTTCCGGGACAGAGCATGACGTATCTGAGAAAGCATGGTGCCTATGACGGCGTCTTGGGCATGGTGCAGACAGACTACACCTTCATTCCGTTTTCCGAGGAGGTCAAGGCTGATCTCATCTTTGCCGGGCACCGGGATATGCTCAGGGAGTGCGGGCGCGACAGGATTGATCCCTCACGCGTGCATGTCACGGGTATTCCGGTCTCCCTTGCCTGCACACGCAAGCCATTTGAAGACCATGGAAAGCATCTGCGCATTGTGCTTGCCGGTGGTTCTATGGGCGCGGGGGACCTCCCCGGAGCGGTCAGAAGCATCCTGAACATCTTGCCTGATGGGACAGAAGTGGATGTGGTCGCAGGCTCCAATGAAAAGGCGCAGGCGGAAGCGGAGAAGGCTGCACAGGGAGATGCGCGCATCCGGG
>JAFUZB010000375.1 GCA_017476845.1 Clostridia bacterium | reverse complement strand
TTCTGGGCATCGGGATCCTGTGTCTTGGGCATGTGCGTCCCGCACTCCGGTCCCGTGCCTGCGTGGCGCTTGGCGGGATGCTCGGATGCGCCTGCGTGAGAAAGCTGGTGAAGTTGCCCTGGCTGGAGGGCGGAGCGCTGGGATGGACTTTCCGGCCGTCTGCCCTGCTCTACTTGTTGGGCGCCTTGCTGCTCCTTGTGGCGGCTGCATGGCTCCGGAGAAACCCCGGACATGCCGTGAAGGGCCGCATCGTCCTTGCCCTTCTTGCGGCGCTTTTGCTTCTCTTTCTCCTGATCCTCTATCTTACTCCGCTTGGCGGGGAGGGCAGCGGGCTGTATGAAGCCCATGAGCTGCTCCATGGACGGGGGAAGGATGCATTCGGTTCCTGGCGTATCGGGGTATGGCGGCTGACCCTGCAGATGAGCGGAAAGCATCTGCTCCTTGGCACCGGCCCGGATACCTTTTACTACGCCTTTGCGGACTATCTTGCGCAGACAGGGTCCTATATCGGGGAGACCTTCGACAATCCCCACAATGTCTATCTGGCCATTCTTTTGCACTCCGGCCTTCCCGCGCTCATCGCCTATCTTGCTCTCGTCGCCCTGTGCGCACTCCGGGGCTTCAGGCGGCGGGATGCCTTTTCCCTGGCGGTGGCCGGGAGCGTACTTGTCTACAGTTTTCAGGCCTTCTTCTCCTTCAGCCTGTGTATTGTGTCCCCTATGTTCTATGCCATGCTTGGCTGTGGGGACGGAGAAGAACGGGAGGTTGATATACGATGAATTCCTTTACTCCGATCTATCCTGCCGAGATACGAAGGAGGGCGTATGCCAATGTTCGGGCACACTTTTTCAGGTGATGCTGGTGACGCTCATCGCAAGCCTTCCCTCGCTCGCACTGCAGCTCGCCGCGACGCTTTCGCAGAATAAGCTGGTCGATGCCCTTCAGTACTACCAGTATGCGGATTTCTCCATGGCTGTGCTGCGCCGGATTCTCCTGGCAGTGGATGCCTCTCTTCCGCAGGTAGCCAGGCTTCTGTGGCGGGCGATCCCCTTCCTCTTCCTGATGCTTCCCTTCCTGAATATCGGCCGGATGTATGTGCACCTGCGCTTTTTGCGCGGCGAGGAGGCGGATGTAAAGGACGTGTTTTCACGTGCCGGCTGCTTCCTCAAGGCCATTGTGCTGGAGATTCTCACCATCCTCAAGATTGTGCTGTGGAGCCTTCCCGGTGTTGCGGTCATGTTCGGCGGAAGCTACCTGCTTGTGACAGGCGGCAGCGAGGGGACCTTCTCCTTCCTGTATACCCTGGGCGCAGGTCTCATGATCGTCCTGGGCGTGCGGGCGAACCTGCATTATACCCTTGCCCCGGTCATCATGGCGGACCATCCGGAAAAGGGCACGTTCACCTGTCTTAAGGAGAGCATCGCCCTGATGAGAAAGCAGATCATGCCGCTTCTCTCCCTCCTGATGAGCTTTATCCTGTATATGCTCCTGGAGGACCTGGCGGTGAACCTGGTAGCTGCCCTCTCCTACTCCATCGCCCTGACCCTGAATGTCCTTCTCAGTCTTTTTTTCAGCAGCTGGATGAACACGTCTGTGTGCGCGTACTATGAGACGCGTATGCAGGGAAAGATGCAGTCCGTCTTTGAGGAAAATACGGAGCTCAATTGAATCAAAAAAGCGGCCTTTTGGCCGCTTTTTTGATCTGGTCCCGTCTCCCTTATTCCTCGTCCTCGAAGAGGTCGGGGTTTTCCTGCTGAAACTTGTCAAAGACGGCATCGAGGAGATCCTCGTCCATGACGGTGTCAAAGAAGATCTGATCTCCCTCCTCGGTCATGTGCAGGATCACAATCCCTGCTTCCTCATCTTCCTCGCTCACTTCTTCGTCGAGCATAAAGAGTGCGGCGTATCTTTCACCCTCATACTCCACCTCGCCGATCATTTCGAACGCGTTCTCGTTGCCGTCCTCATCGGTGAGATAGATGGTAGGGTCCTCGTCTTCCAGCATGTCTTCGATATCTGCCATGGTGTGGCTCCTTTCGGGGCGGCTCGCGTCTGTCCGGCCTGCCCGACGTGCAGGATGATAGCACACCTGCAGGGCATGCGCAACGAAAGGAATAGACTTAAACGTTTAAGTCCGTATAGGTGCGAAGAACCCCCGAGGAAACAGCAAAGCCCCTGGGAAGGATTCCGGGAGCGGGAATAGAACCCTTTATGGAAAGTACACACAGGGGGAGAGAAGCCTATGACCTTTACCGGGGAAGAGATCGGGCGCATACGAAGGATTGCGGAGCAGCTCAGCGGGGTCACGCTGCCGCTTCGGATAGAATGGACGGAGGGCGAGGACCTTCGCGCGGAGCGCAGGGGTGATCTTTTGGAAGTCAGGTGCCGCACGAGAAGCGCACTGTGCCGTGCCCTCTTTTTTGCGGCCTGCCGCCTTCGGGAAAGACCGGAGGAAACAGCGTGGGTCCGGGAGGAGAAACGTCATTTCCGGGAATTGGGGCTTTTGGTGGATGTTTCGCGCGGCGCGGTGACGAAAAAGGAGACGGTATACCGTGTCCTTGAGAGGATCGCAGCCCTTGGCTTTACCTCGTTTTACCTATATACCGAGGACCTCTATACCCTGGAGGAATATCCCTACTTCGGCTACATGCGCGGAAGGTACCGCCCCGATGAGCTCAGGGAGATGGCGGCATATGCCAAGGGATTGGACATCGAGATGATTCCCTGCATCCAGACCCTGGCGCACATGGGCTCGTTCCTTCAGTGGAACGACAGCACGCCGCTCAGGGACCAGATGACAGTGCTGATGTGTGACGAGGAAAAGGTGTACGCCCTCATTGAGGCGGAGGTCCGGGCGATGCGGGAGGTCTTTCCGGGGGATCGGATCCATATTGGGATGGACGAGGCGGCCTCGGTTGGCCTCGGCCGGTACTATGCCAAGCATGGGCCGGTGGACCGGTATGCGCTTTTGGGACGGCACCTTGGGCGCGTGACGGAAATCTGCGCGAAGTACGGCTTTCGCGCCCAGGCCTGGAGCGACATGTTCTTCCGCCTGGCGAGCGGGGCGGCGGACTACTATGATACGGATGTGGTGATCCCGGAGGAGGCGCTCTCGCGCCTTCCGGATCTGGATCTGTGCTACTGGGACTATGAGCATACCGACCCTGCGCACTATGCGCGGATGCTCGCGGTCCACGAGGAGATGCAGCGCCCCCTGGCCTTTGCGGGCGGGATCCACACTTGGCACGGTTTCCTGCCCAACCTGCACATGACCGATGCGACGATGGTTCCTGCCCTCACTGTTTGCCGCGAGCGGAAGGTCGAGCGGGTCATGGCGACCATCTGGGGAGACGACGGGAACGAGACTGACCTTTTCCTGGGCTTCTCGCGCCTGGCCCTCTTCTCGGAGGCCTGCTGGCAGGAAACGTTGGCGGAGGAAGACTGGCACCGGGTCGGGGCATGGATCTCGGGCTTTCCGGAGGCGGTCTCTCAAGCCATGGCGGATTTCTTCCCCGGCGCGGAGGATATCCGGATGGGCAAGGCGCTGCTTTGGGGTGACATGCTCTATCCCTTCATCGTGACAGAACAGGACGGCCGCACGCTGGAGGAGACACTCCTTGCCTATGCCCGGCGCACGGAGAGCGCAGCACAGGTGCTGGAGAGGAGCGCTGTAGGCAGCCTGGAGGCGGAGTACGCCCTGCAGGTGCTGCGACTCGCTGCCCGGAAGGCCGAAGGCATGGCCGGGATCCGTCTGGCCTATGCGTCGGGGGACAGGGAGGCACTATCGCGGGAAGCGGAGAAGATGGATGAGATCGCCCGGATGCAGTGGGCGCTCATGGAGGTGCACCGGAGGCTCTGGATGCGGGATTTCCATGTGCAGGGCTGGGAGCTTCTGTGCCGCAGGTACGGGGCGACGTATGCGCGGCTGAAGGATGTACAGACGGAGATCCGGGAATACCTGAGCGGCCGGGCAGAGACCATCCCCGTGCTGGAGGAAAAGGTCCTGGACGCCAGACGAAAGGGCGGCATGCAATTCTATCAGACCTTTGCCGTGCCGTCGCACTATCTGTGATGAAAGGGAGAATGCAGGATGCGGGAATGCTATGTTGGGGTGGACGGAGGCGGCACAAGGAGCACCGGGGTCGCCGTGGCACCGGACGGCATGGTGCTTGCGCGCTGCGCGGGAGCTTCCCTCAATGAACATACGATCGGCCGGGAGGCAGCGCGGGAGAACCTGCGCACACTGGTGAGGAACCTGCTTAAGGAGAGCGGTGCGGAGAGGTGCCTGTGCCTGACGGCCGGGCTGGCCTCGCTCAGCGGGCCGGCAGGTGCGGAGATGACGGAAGCCTACCGGGAGGCTAGCTGGGGGAGCATCTGCCTTACCTCGGACACGGACATTGCCCTCATGGGCGGGAGCCTGGGCAAGCCGGGGCTTGCGGTGATTGCCGGCACCGGCTCCATGTGTGAGATGATCGACAGGGAGGCTATTCGCCATACCTCGGGAGGCTACGGGTACCTGATCGGCGATCCCGGGAGCGGGCTGTCGCTTGCGCGGGACGCGCTGCTTCTCTCCCTCGACCGGGAGGCCCGCACGGGGGAGAAAAACGGCTTCCTCACCTATGCCATGGCGGAGTATGGCGTATCGTCCATAGAGACGCTCCTGGAAAAGGTCTATTCCGGGGACAATGCGGTCGCGCGCCTTGCGGCCCTGGGAAGGCAGGTCCTTGAAGGCGCCGCGCGTGGGGATGTGGAGGCGATGGCCGTGCTGCGCTCCAATATGCAGCATCTTGCTTCGCAAGCATGTGCGCTTTTGGACCGCTACGGCACCGTGCCCGTCTATCTCTACGGCGGCATCTTCCGGAACAGTCCCCTCGCCGTGGACATCTTTACGGAGATGCTCGGGCTGTATTCGGACCTGACGGTTTCCTTCCCACGCTTTTCCCCGGAGATCGGGGCAGTGCTCCTGGGCATGCGGGCGCTTGGGAAGGATGCGGATGACGCGTTTTTGGATACGATCGAAAAAACAGACGGGGAGGCATAAGGGACATGGCAAATGCTGCGATGCGCTACAAGGAAAGTCTCATGGAGATGCTGGAGCGGGCCTTTTCCTCGCAGGAGGAAGTCCTGGAGCGGGCCGCACAGGAGATAGCAAAGCGCCTCATGGCAGGCGGGATGATCTACACCTTTGGAACCGGGCATGCGAGCCTTCTGGCCCAGGAGATCTTCTACCGCGCGGGCGGGCCTGTGCAGGTTTGTCCCATCCTGGATGAGCGCCTCATGCTGCATGTGCATGCGAGTGCCTCCAGTGACTGGGAACGCAGAAGCGGCATTGCGCTGGCGCTGCTGGAAAAATATCCCGTGAAGGCAGGGGACGTGCTGATCCTCATCTCCAACTCCGGAAGGAACACAGCGCCGGTAGAGCTGGCACTGGCGGCAAAGGAAAAGGGCCTTATCACCGTTGCGCTCACAAACCTCACCCACTCGCGCGCCGTCACGCCCAGAAATCCCGAGGGCAAGCGGCTCTTTGAGGTATGCGATATCGTCCTGGACAACTGCGGGGTGATCGGGGACGCAGTGGTGGACGCAGGCGACGGCAGGTATGTCAGTCCCACCTCGACTGCGGTCGGTGCGGCTCTTTTGCAGGCGATCTCGGCGCGGGTGGAGGAGCTGGCAAGGCTTGAGGGTACACCGCTCCCCTACTTCATCTCCAGCAATGTCGACGGCGGGGACGAGCACAACGAGGCGCTGATTGCGGCCTTCCGCGAGAAGGTCGCGATCCTGTGACAGGAGGGGAAAAACACATGCGTGCAGGCTACGGAAGGGCAGAACTCACACCGCCTCTTGGCACGGAGCTGGTGGGCTACGGCTATTATCTGTGGAGACGCTCCGTGCGCGTGGCGGACCCGCTCTACGCACGAGCGGTGTATCTGGAGGACGGGGAGACGCGGTATGTCATCGTCTCCTGCGATCTTCTGGGACTGAGCCGGGAGGTCGCGCAGAAGGTCAGGGAGGGCATGGCTGCACTCGGCCTGCCCCCGGACCAACTCATGCTGGTGAGCATTCACACGCACACCGGTCCCGGCACCATCTACCATGAGGGATGCGGAGAGGTCAGTCCGGAGTATGCCCAAACCGTGCCGAAGCGCATCCTGGAGGCGATCCGGGAGGCCGTGGCGGATGCGGATGAAGTGACGGGCCTCTTCCGGGGCATGGAGGATATCCCGGAGGGCCTCATCTATAACCGTTCTAACAAGGAAGGGTTCCTGGACAGGTCGGTGCGCGCTATCCGCATCACGCGCCGCGAAAAGCAGGCGCTCCTGCTTGTGTCGCTCGGCTGCCATGCGGTCTGCTCGGGGGTCTCTGCGGACATTTCTGCCGATTTCCCGGGCGCATTCGTGCGGGAGGCGGAGAGAACGGGCTGTCGGGCCATCTTCCTAAACGGCCTTTGCGGGGATGTGGACCCGGTAAGGGAGAACACTTCCGGGGAGAGGTTGCGGGAGACGCTGGGAAGGGCAGTCTTTGCGCATGCGGGCACATCGTACGCCATGCCTTTGACACTTCGGTGTGGAAAGATGGCGCATACCCTCCGCCTGACCAAGGTGGACCGGGAGGCGATCCGCCTAAGTGCCGACCAGGCTGTGGAACGTGCCGGCGGCGAGGGAGCAGGCGCGGCCAGGGTGGCAAGACTCTGGGAGCAGGACATGCTTGCCCGACTGGATCATCTGGCCTTTATCGAGGACATTCGCATTCCCTTTTTGCTCCTCGGGGACACCCTCCTCATTGCCCTTCCCGTGGAAGGGTTCGGGAAGATCGGGGATATCGTGAGGAAGTGCCTTGGCAGGCCGGATACGATGGTTCTTGGATGCGCAGAGCAGCTCCTGGGTTATCTGCCCACCGAGGACGACATGCGGCGCGGGGCCTATGCGGCCCTCGAATCCACCTATCTCTACCGCCGTCTGCCGTACGCTCCGGGTGAGGCGGAGCGGCTGGGAGCGGCGATCGGGGACGGATTGGAAGCATGGATCGAGGAGGACGAAATGGATGAATCGGCGCACGGCATTTCAGGAAAATAACCCGTTGAGGGACACCTTTCACCTCAGCGCAGACCTGGTCCTCGTCTACGGCATTGATGCGACACTGCCCTCGCGCATCAGAATGTGGCAGGATGCGGGATATGAGACCTTCGCCATGACGGGGCTTGCCTGGGGCGAGTACCCGGACTTTCTGGAGGGGGACTTTGACGGGGAAGCGCACAAGGCGGACGGGCAGCTGGAGCGGGACGGGCGATCGGTCATCCATGGGCCGAATGTCCCCTATCTGGTGCCGACAGATGCCCTTGCATCTTATCTTGTTTCTCGCCTCTGCCCTGCCGTGGATGCCGGTGCAAGCGGCATCGTGCTGGAGGAGCCGGAATTCTGGGACAGGAGCGGGTATTCACCTGCATTCAGGCGGGCGTGGGAAGCGCACTCGGACAGGCCTTATCCAGGGGAAAAACGGGATGCCGGGGACAGATGGGATGCCGCGCGCATCAAGGCCCGGCTCTTCTATGAGACGGTGGAAAACGTGGCACTCCCGCTCAAGCGCTATGCGAAGGCGCGATACGGGAGAAGTCTGGATGTGGTGGTGGCTTTCCACAGCCCGATCAATTACGGCCAGTGGAAGATCGTAAGCCCTCTCCGGGACCTCGCGCAGGCAGACTTTGTGGACGGGATCATTGCCCAGGCGTGGACAGGGACGAGCCGTGTGGCGAGCGTCTATAAGGGACAGTACCGCTCCAGGCCCTTTGAGGGCGCCTTCCTGGAGTACGGGGCGCTAGAGGCCATGTGTGCGGGCACGGGGAAGCCGGTGTGGTTCCTGCATGATCCCGTGGAGGATGCGCCCGGCTATACCTGGGAGGACTATGAAGCGCTGTATCTGAAGAGCGTGGTGGCATCTCTTTTAAGATCCGGTGTCAACCGCTATGAAATCTGCCCCTGGCCGCACCGCGTCTTTGAGGGCACCTATCCGAGAATCCAGCCGAACATCGACCAAAAGGACGAGACGAGCGTGGAGGTGGAAGCCTCCAGGCCGATACCGGAACGCTATAGGACGCTGGTGGGCAGGATCTTTCAGGTGCTCCGCCAGATGCCGGAGGGCGGATGTGGCACGCAGTGCGGCGTCGGCCTGCTCCTTTCGGACACCTGCCTGTGGCAGCGGAGCACACCGGATACGGTGGAGGAGGACGAAGCGTTTTTGGAGGACCTCTATGCCCAGCTTTTTGCCGGAAAGGATACCCGCGACATGCTTTCAGGCATAGCGGCGGATCCCGCGCGCCTGGAAGCCTTTGCTTCCTCTGCGGCTTTCCCGCTCTTCTATGCGCTGGCCCTGCCGCCCGTCAAGCGGGGACTCCCCTTGAAAATGGTGACATGGGACACCCTGGGGGACCTTCAGGTGCTCATCGCCTCCTATGCCTTCATGAAGCCGAGAGGGCCGGAGGAAAACGAGGCGATAGCAGCCTTTGTCAGGGCAGGGGGAAGTCTGCTGCTCATAATCGACGAGCACGACCCGTATGCGGACATGGCGGACAGCTGGTGGCGTAAGAAGGGGTATCCCACGGCGGAGGCACATCTTCTGTCCCTTCTGTCACTTGAAGCAGCGAGCGGAACCTACACATGCGGCGCGGGCCGGGTGCAGATCATGCGGATCTGTCCGGCGCTGCTCTCCGTAAGCGCTGAGCATACTGCGGTCTACATGGAGGCCTTGCATGCCCTGTGTGCCCTGGCCGGTGCGGACTGGGAGGAGTCGAACCATTTCACGAGCGTGCGGGGGCCCTATGTGATCTCCGCCGTGATGGAGGAGAGCGGGAGAGCGGAAACACAGGTGCTGGAGGGCCCCTTCTGCGACCTGCTAGCCGATGATCTCCCGGTGATCCCGAAAAAGACGGTGAGCCCTGGCGAAGTTGCCCTCCTCTACCGCATGGATGCAGTCCCCGAGGAGGCATGTATGATCGCGGGCTCGGCGGGCGTGGTCTCCCAATCCCCCACCTCTCTTCTCCTGCAGGCGATTCCG
>JAFUZB010000374.1 GCA_017476845.1 Clostridia bacterium | reverse complement strand
GACGATCTGGACGATTTCCGCCTCAGCGATTTCTTCCTCAACTGGATCGGAGACTATGAGTTGGATCTTACTAACGCAGAGAATCCGAAGGCACTTCTTGACCTCGCAAACACCATGCTGGATATGTTCCCGGTTACCGAAGACTTGATGGGCATTTTCCTCTGTGACCGGTGCGATGCGATCGGCCAGCTGGAAGACGAAGAAAAGCGCCTGGCCGCCTATGACGAAGCCATGAGGCTCCTTCCGCACGACTCCAATCTCTGGCTCCGCTTTGTTCTCGCCCTTCCCCCGGAGGATGCTGAGCAGGCCGTCAGAAAGGAGCTTGATGAAGCAGAGGCTGCGGGCATCGATACAAACTATCTCTCAGATGCTTTGGATCACCTGGCCATGCACCATCATATTTTCATCTGAAAAACGGCAGTGTCTACTGCCCATCCTGATGGTAAAATCGGCGCGATGTCTCGCGCCGATTTTGTTTTCCAAAAATCATCCCTCTTACGTCCCTCTTACGTCCCTCTTACGTCTGTCTCTCCTGGTGTCCCTGCCTGAACTGCAGCGGTGTCTGATGGAACTGCAGATGAAACCGCCTAACGAAATTGCTGACATCGGGATAACCGCACTGCTCGGCAATAGCCGCGATGGACAGCTCGCTGTTGAGCAGCAGCTGCTGTGCCCTGCGCATCCGGCTCTGCGTGACATACTGCATGGGGCTGATGCCGACAGCGCGCCTGAAATGGGAGGAAAGACAGCCGGTGGATACGTGGTACTTATCCGCCAGATCGCCGAGCGAAAAGTGCGAACAGAAGGTCGCGTCCAGTTCGTTCATGATGTCCTGGATCGGCAGAAAGGAGAGCTGATTGGCCGGGATGAACAGGTCCGGGCGCAGCGCCTGCGCATCGGTCAGAATCAGCGTCATCAATGCCTCCATCCGTGTATCGGCAAAGCTTCCGCCCTCCCGTTGGACGTCCATGAGCATGGAGAAATACTGGTCAAATCGCCCCTTCAGCTCCCCTGCCTGCATGACATAGGGGAACTGCTCCCCGTGAAAACGAAAGACCGAGAGGAGCAGCACGTCGTTGTGAAAGGCTTGGAGCTGCGTGGTCGGAAAGAGCAGATAATACCGCTTATAGGGCAATTGGCCGGGCTGGGAGGCATGCTCGTCAAACGGGTTGAGGAAGATGAGCGATCCCGGGCCGCACTCAAAGGCACGGTCGCGTACGGTAATGACCGCCGATCCCGAAAGCACATACAGCATCTCATAGTAGGTGTGCGTGTGCATCGCGTGGGGTGTGGGAAGCTCATTGTACTTGATCTCAAAGGACATATATCGCTCCTGAAATCGAAATTACATATTTCTATGTGCTAAAAAACCATTTTCCGATGCGATTATACGGTATCATTACACATAAGGAAACACGCAAAGCAAATAATGAGGAAGACATACCATGAAGCACACGACGTTTCATTATCCCACGCTGGAAGATGTCCGTGGCGAGTCGAAAAAACTGAATGCATTCGTGCCCCTTGCCGATTCCGTCCAGGCGCTGTTTGCACCCTTGACGCTGGGAAAAAGCCAAGTGGCCAACCGTATCGCATTCCAGCCCATGGAGGGCACCGATGGTACCGAGAGCGGCGCACCGGACGAAAAAACCATTCGAAGATATGCCCGCTTTGCCAAGGCCGGTCCAGGACTCATCTGGTTCGAAGCCGTAGCCACCCTGCCCGAAGCGCGCGCCTCCGCGCATCAGCTTTATCTCACGGAAGAGAACGTGGATGCCTTCAAGAGGCTCCTGGATGATATCCGAGCGATCTCGCTCAAGGAAAACGGATACGCGCCGCTCATCGTCATGCAGGCCACGCATTCCGGCCGGTATGCCAAGCCGCACGGTTTTCCCGAGCCCCTCATCGCCTACCCCTGTCCGCCCCTGGAGGATACGCCTCTTCCGGAGGATCGCATCGTCACCGACGACGATCTCAAGCGCTACGAGGAGGCCTATGCACACACCGCCACGCTCTGCCAGCAGGCGGGGTTTGACGGCATGGATGTCAAATGCTGCCACCGGTACCTGGCCTGCGAGCTGCTCTCGGCCTATACCCGTCCCGGCATGTACGGCGGAAGCTTTGAGAACCGCACCCGTTTCCTGAAAAATTGCTATCGCGCCGCGAAGAGCAGTATCTCCACGCCTTCCTTCTTCCTCTCCAGCCGCCTGAACATCTATGACGGCTTTGCCTATCCTTACGGCTTCGGAGTGAGCGAAACCTCCGGTCTTTCGCCCGATCTCACCGAGCCTATTCAGCTCATTCGTGAGCTGAAGGCCGAGTTTGATCTTCCCCTCATCAATGTCACGATGGGCAACCCCTACAGAAATCCCCATGTGAACCGCCCCTATGATCACGGGAACTATGTGCCCGATGAACATCCCCTGGAGGGCATCGGCCGCATGATGCAGGGTATCAGCGATGTACAGCATGCTCTTCCCGACCTCCCGGTCCTGGGCAGTGCCTTCTCCTATCTTCGCCAGCACGCCGGTCATCTGGCCGCCGGCATGGTCGAAAATGGCTACTGCGCCATGGCGGGCTTTGGCCGGATGGCCTTCGCCTGCCCGGAGTTTGTTCACGATCTTCGCGAAAAGGGCACGATCGATCCGGCCAGGACCTGCGTGACATGCGGCGGCTGCGCCGTGCTTCTTAGGCAGGGCACGCCCGCCGGATGCGTGGTGCGCGACAGGGAGGTTTACAAGCTGTGAAGGTAGCTTTGGTCACAGGTTCCACCCGCGGGATCGGAAAGGGCATCGCGGACCTTCTGTGCAAAGAGGGCTGGCAGACGGTCTATTCCGGCACCCGCCCCGTGCGCCCCGACGGGCTCGAGGAAACCGCAGGCTATGTGAGCTGCGATATCTCCCGCGCGGAGGATCGCGAGCGCGCACTAAGCTATATTAAGACAAACTACGGCCGCATCGATCTTCTCGTCAACAATGCCGGTGTCGCACCGCTTAAAAGGCAGGACATTCTGGAGATGACCGAGGAGAGCTTTGACCGCGTGCACGCCATCAACCTCAAGGGGACCCTCTTCATGTGCCAGCTGTTTGCGCGCGAAATGATTGCCGAGCGCGACGCTGTCACCGACTGGCATCCCCGCATCGTCTATATCGGAAGCATGAGCGCCTACACCTCCAGTACCTCCTGCGGGGAGTACTGTATCAGCAAGGCCGGTGTAGGCATGGTGACCCGGCTCTTCGCAGACCGCCTCGCCCAGGAGGGCATTGGGGTCTTTGAGGTGCGGCCCGGTATCATCGATACCGATATGACCAAAGTGGTCCATGAAAAATATGAGCACCTGATTCAAGAGGGACTCCTTCCGGTCAAGCGCTTCGGCAAACCGGAGGATGTCGCGAACATGGTGCTGGCCTGCGCGAGCGGTCTTCTGGACTACTCGGCCGGTCAGGTGTTGGACGCCGACGGTGGATTCCAGCTGAGAAGACTGTAAAGGGAAAGGACGGAGGGCAATGCGGGAGATCAAGGCGCGCACTGTGGTGGTCGGTTCCGGCTGCGCAGGGCTCAATGCGGCGGATACCCTCCGCGCCCTGGGCGAGGAAAGTCTGCTCCTGGTTACCGAGGATATGCTCTCCGGCACCTCCCGCAATACCGGCAGCGACAAGCAGACCTATTACAAGCTTTCCCTGTCCGGAGATGACGGGGACAGCGTGGGTGATCTGGCCCGCGACCTCCATTATCCGGACGTCAACGGCGATACCGCCCTGTGCGAGGCTGCCGCTTCCGCCAGCTGCTTTTTCAAGCTCTGTTCCCTGGGCGTCCCCTTTCCGACCAACGAGTACGGCGAGTATGTGGGCTATCAGACGGACCATGATACCAGAAGACGGGCGACCTCCGTGGGGCCGCTGACGAGCAAGGTCATGACGGAGGCGTTGGAGCGCTCCGTGCGCGCACGGTCCGTCCCGATCCTGGACCATGCCCTGGCCGCATCCATCGAGACCGGAGAGACGGGCGTTGAGGCGCTGGTCGTGTATCTCACAGAGGAGAAGGAACTCCTTCGCATCCGCTGCGCTAACTTGATTTTATGTACCGGCGGTCCTGCGCACATCTACCGCGACAGGGTGTACCCCGAAAGTCAGCACGGCATGAGCGGTCTGGCCTTTGCCTGCGGCGCCCAGGGCGCCAACCTGGACTGCTGGCAGTACGGTCTGGCCTCGGTCGCTTTCCGCTGGAACCTGAGCGGAAGCTACCAACAGGCGCTTCCGCGGTATGTCTCCGTGGATGCGCAGGGGGTAGAGCGCGAATTCCTGGCCGATGCGCTGGGCGAAGCGCGTGCCCTGGAGTACACCTTCCTCAAGGGCTATCAGTGGCCTTTTGATCCCGCCAGGCTCTCCGGCTCCTCGCAGGTGGATGTCCTGGTTAAGCGGGAAACTGATGCCGGAAGAAAAGTCTATCTGGATTTTCTTCATAATCCCAGGGGCTATGCACCGGAGGCCCTTACCTCGGAGGCCCGCAGCTATCTGGAAAAGTGCGGCGCGCTCCTGGAAACGCCCATTGCACGCCTTGGTGCCATCAACGAGCCCGCCATCGCACTGTATCTGAGCCACGGTATTGATCTTCATAGGGAACTTCTGGAGATCCGCGTGTGCGCCCAGCACCACAACGGCGGCATCGCGGTGGATATGCACTGGCAGACCGATGTACCCGGACTGTATGTCTGCGGCGAGGCAGCCGGCACCTTCGGGCGCAAGCGTCCCGGAGGCACGGCGCTCAACGCCACCCAGGCAGGCTCGATGCGTGCAGCGCAGCATGCGCTGCGCAATGGACGTGAGATCGCAGATATTCCGCCCAGGGAGATCATGCTCTCTCTCCCCAAGGGCGATAGAGCCCATTTCCAGGCTGAAATGACCCGCGTGGCCGCCTTCCTTCGGGACAGGGAAGGCATGGAGGCGCTGAAAAAGCATGTGGAATCTGCACTCCTCACAGTAGCGCCCGCCGTGCCTACTCAGCCCGATTTTGTGGACAGGCTCTTGCTGCGGGATATTCTCCTCACCCAGCGTGAGGTACTCTCGGCCATGCTGTATGCGAGCCGGGAAGCGGAAAATGCCCCCGGTGTCCTCATGACACACAACGCAATTTCCCAAAGGGTACCCGCCCGGCCCATGCCTGAGCGTGACCTGTGGTTTGAACATGTATGGAAGAAATATCGGGAGGAAACCCATGGCTGAAACGGTGCGCGAACTGATTGAAGCGGGCAATGCGGAAGAGCTGAAGGACTATCTCCTTGCGGGCAAGGCCACTTCCGCCAAAGAGGAGGAGAAGGCCACTTGGGTGCGCCTGGCCGCAGGCCTGGGCAAGGCAGACATCCTCAGGCTTCTGTGTGAGGGATGCCACGGTGTGGGCTTTCATCCGGACAGTGAGGGACGAACGCTCATGCATTTTGCCGCTCAATCCGGGGATGCGGAGACGATGCGCTATACCCTCCAGACACTCGGCTTTGCCCCCGATGAGGGGGACCGATACGGGGTCACGCCCCTGGAGATGGCAAAGATGCAGGGCGAGGAAGCACTGCGTGCGCTTGAGGCGTTCTCCGGCATGCGCCTGGACGAATGCTACCGCAATCCGATCTTCCGCGGCTTCCGTCCCGATCCCTCGGTACTCAGGGTCGGCGAAGACTACTATCTGATCAATTCCTCCTTCGTCATGCTGCCCGCCCTCCCCATCAGCCACAGCCGTGATCTGGTCCACTGGGAGACCATCTCCCATGTGTTCACCTCTCCGGATACCGCCGCCCTGCGCGGACTCCCGGGCGGATTTGGCTACTGGGCACCGGACATTTCCTGGTACCAGGGCCGCTACTGGGTGGTTGCCACCCTGCGGCGCGATACGGCGCCCTTCCGCCTGCAGATGATCACCTCCGCACCGGACCCCAGGGGACCCTGGGATCCGCCGAAGTTCCTGGAGGTGGACGGGATCGACCCGTCGCTATTCACCGACACCGACGGCAAGCGCTACTTAGTCGTCAATCCCGGGGTACAGATCGCACGCATCAGTGATGAAGGCGATCTTCTGGAATCCCCGCACATGATCTATCTCGGCTCCAACCGCCGCAAGAGCGAGGGACCGCATCTGTTCAAGAAGGACGGATGGTACTACACCTTCCAGGCCGAGGGCGGCACCGGCAGCGGACATATGATCACCTGTGCCCGCTCCCGCACCCTGGAGGGGCCCTATGTCCCCTGTCCCTTCAATCCCGTGCTCGGACCCCGCCGCGATGACGCCTATATCGGCCGCGGCGGCCACGGAAAACCCGTACAGCTCCCCGATGGACGATGGGCTGTCCTGTACCTGTGCGGGCGCCGGGTAGAGGGAAAATCCCTCATGGGACGGGAGACGGCACTGGATGAAATGACCTGGACCGCGGACGGATGGCCGATGATCAACGGCTTGAAGGGGCCCTCCTGCCTGCATCCCAAGCTGCTCCCGGACATGCCCGTGAACGAGACGCCCCCGTGGGCCTGCCCCAGGGAGGATTATGCCGACTTTGCTTCCTTTGACACTGGTGCGATCCGCCTGCGCGCCGGAAAGGCACTTTCCGAAAAGCAGGGCGCGCATCTGCTCTTGCACCGCCAGAGCGAATCCGGCGTCTGGCAAAGCGTCCGGGTCGATGTCACCGAAATGGCCATCGGCAGCGTGGCGGGGCTTTCCGGCTACTATGATGAAAACAGCTGGTACCTGTTCGGTCTGCGCCGGAAGGAAGAGGGATCCGACCTCGTCTTCATCGAGCATGTGGGCGAAAGCCATACAGAGCAGGTCCTAGGCTGTCTGGACAGCCTGCAGGCTACCCTCAGCATCTCAGGCAAGGACCTTGACCGCGAGGCTGCCTGCGATGCTGCCGGGGCAAGGCACGCCTTCCGCATCGTGTATCTCACCGATGAAGGCCTGTCCATGGGCAAGCGCTTTACCGGCGCCATGCTGGGCCTGGCTGCCATGGGCGAGGGTGAAGCCGTGCTGCGCAATTACGAAGAGGTTATGAACCATGCGTGAAAACCAAGAATTCCGTCCCCGCATCCTCCTGGTTTCGGTGGGGATGTACGGACAGAAATATCTGTTTGAGGCTACGGACCATGATGTGGGCGGTGATGTGGTCGGCATTGTGGATGTGGCGGACAACCTGGAGAAGACCTTTCCTGTGATCTCGGAGCGCCGCATTCCGGTATACCGGAGTCTGGAGAGCTTCTTTGCCCGCGACCGCGCAGACCTGGCCGTCATCTCCTCCCCCATTCACCTGCACACCCCCATGGTGCTGGAGTGCCTGAAGCGCGGCGCCAATGTGCTGTGCGAAAAGCCGCTGTGCCTGACGGAGGAGGAAACGCTAAAGCTTGCCGATGCGGCCAAAGAGGCCCATCGCTTTCTCGCCCTTGGCTGGCAGCTCAACTATGACCGCGGCGTACTCGCCCTGAAAAAAGATATCCTCTCCGGTCGCTTCGGAAAGCCCCTTCGGCTGCGCTGCGTGCACGCCATGCGCCGGGGCCGGAAGTATTACGAGCGCAGCAACTGGGCAGGGCGCATCACCCTGGACGGCCGCGAGGTCTTTGACAGCCCATTCATGAACGCCTGCGCCCACAACTTTCAGCTGATGACCTTCCTTCTGGGGGACACCATGGAGACAGCCGCGGACATCCTGAAGGCCGAAGGCGAACTGTCCCGGGGCAACCCCGATGTGGAAAACTACGATATCGCAGCGCTCCGCTTTACCGCGCGCGGCGATGTGCCCCTCCTCTACTACACTGCCCACCCCTTGCAAACCAAAAACCTTGGGCAGATGGGGCGAGCGGAGTTTGAGCATGCCACCCTCACCTGGGGCAAGGGGCAACCCTTCCTTGTGCACACCGAGGATGACCAGGAAATCGATTACGGCACGGACGGCAATACGCCCCTCATGCAGAAGCTCTACGATGCCGTAAAGTGTACCGTCGAGGGCACCGCGCCGCTTTGCGGGCCGGTGGCGGGACTTGCGCATCTGCGAGCCGTTCGCATGGCCCAGGCACTGCCTGTGCGCGATATTGATCCCGCACATGCGACCTACCTCGAGGAGGCGGGGGACCGCTTTGTGTGCGTATCGGGTCTGGAGGAGGCCTTCCTTGCCGCATCCGAAGCCTGGGCGCTGCCGGGAGAAATGGGCATTGCCCTGTAACAACCGAATTATCTGCGGTGATACCGCTGATAAAATAAACAAAAGGAGTACCCCAACCATGAAAAGACTCGTTGCACTGTGCCTCGTCCTGGCCATGCTCGCCACGCTCGTCGTGACGGCCGTTGCCGACGACAGCAAGCCCTATGCCGGTGTGAAGCTGACCTACTGGGTCAAGCTGCACGAAAACCTCGATGCGGCCAAGATCACCAACATGGATCAGACCCGCTGGTATGACGCCGTCAAGGAAGCCACCGGCATTGAAATCGAATTCGTCCATCCCGCCGCAGGCCAGGACGGCACCGAATTCAACCTGCTGACCGCTGTGCCGGACGAAATGCCCGACATCGTGGAATACAGCTGGACCTCCTATCCCGGCGGCGCTTCCGCGGCCATCGACGACGAAGTGATCATCTCCCTCAACGACGTGATCGCCTCCGGCAAGGCCCCCAACCTGAAGGCTATCCTGGATAACGAGATTTCCATCGACAAGTCCGTAAAGACCGCCGATGGCGACTACTATGTCTTCCCCTTCCTGCGCGGCACCACCTATGAGGACAACAACTGCCTGTTCACCTCCGGTTTCTATATGCGCGGCGATATCCTTAAGGAACTTGGTCTGGACGTGCCCGAGACCATCGATGAGTGGGATACCGTGCTCCATGCCGTGAAGGCTGCCTATCCGGACATGATCCCCTTCATCACCCGCACCGAGTGGATGAACCAGATCTTCACCCCCGGCTATGACAACTTCTGGGATTACTATGTGGAAGACGGCGTGGTCAAGAACGGTCTGACCGAGGACAGCCACTTTGCCTACCTGCAGAAGATGGCTTCCTGGTATGCCGATGGCCTCATCGATCCCGATTACCTGACCCACTCCAAGGCCGGCGACGGCCGCGGCGTGATGGCTGCCGGCAATGCCTTCGCTACCTATGATGCCTGCGGCGGCGGCGCTTCCAACATCTTCCCCTATCTGCTCGAAGCCGGTCTCATCTCCGACGAGAGCGACATGGTGACCACCGTGCCCGTAACCTCCGAGAAGGGCAAGAATGCCAAGTTCTCCAAGATGAATGGTCTCTACGATGCCTCCGGCTCCTCCGCTGCCATCTCCAAGCGCCTGGCCGACGAGGGCGGCGAAAAGCTCGAAGCTGCCATCTATCTGCTGGACTGGATGTACTCCGAGGAAGGCCACATGATCAACTGCTTCGGTATCGAGGGCGAGAGCTACAACATGGTTGACGGCTATCCCACCTTCACCGACGTCGTGCTCAACAACCCCGACGGCCTGAACGTGGCCGCCGCCCTGAGCCTGTATGCCCGCGGCCATCAGAACGGCCCCGTGGTGCAGGACACCCGCGTCAACGATCAGTACTACAGCTACACCGCCCAGGTCGCCGGTATGCACCTGTGGACCAAGACCGATTTCGGCGAGTATATGTATCCCGCCGGCGCAGCCATCGCCACCGATAACGCCGATGACTTCGCTACCATCACCGCCAACATCAAGACCTACAAGGAAGAGATGGAAGCCAAGTGGATCACCGGTCAGGAAGAGCTGACCGAGGATGCCTGGAACGCCTATGTTGCCCAGCTGGAAGCCTACGGCATGAGCCGCGCCATCCAGTACAAGCAGGACGCCTACGACGCTTTCATGGCCAACTAATCTTATTCCGCAGGGGCGGCAGCAATGTCGCCCCTGCTCCCCTTGTGGGGAAGCGCCGCGCAAAGCCGGACCGCGGGGGTTTTGCATGGCGTTTCCAACTTTCAACATTTGGAGGATCACAGCATGCCCTGGTATGAAAGCCTCATTTCCCTGACCGATTTCACCCATCCCGCCCTTGCGGAGGCGAAGGCCCTCCTAGACGCAGGCGACCGTGAGGGAAGTGCCCGGAAGGTGATCGAGCACTTCCGCACCCGTACAAGCCCTGCCTATCTCTATGACGTGCAGGTCCTTCGCGAGAATACCGATACGCACCTGATTGAGGACGCCGAGGAAGTCATGGGCCATACCCTGTATGGCTACACCTTCCCTGGCGAAGTGGACTGGCACTTTAACCCCACCACCGACGCCGCCCACGACAACGAGTGGAGCTGGTCGCTCTACCGCTTTATCTTCTGGCAGCCCCTGGCCCGTGTCTATGCCAAGACGGGCGATGAGCGCTATCCCAGGGAAGCCATCTCCCTTTTGAAGGGATTCCTGGAGGCCTGGCCGCTGGATGACTTTCTCCGCGATGAGGAAGCCTACATCAAGGCGCACCAGTATCCGAGCTACCCCTGGCGGCACATTGAGACCGCCATGCGGCTCTATACCGCCTTTCTCCCCTGCCTGTGCGCCTTCCGGGAGAGCGAGGCCTGGGACGAGGATGCCTGGGCACTCTACCTTGGCGCCGTCAAGATCCATGCGGACTATCTGGTGACGCACTACACCAACCACGAAAAGAGCAGCAACTGGCTGACCATGGAGTCCGGCGCTCTCCTGCAGACCGCCATTCTGTTCCCGGAGCTCAACGGTTCCAAGGACTGGATGAAGCACGGCTACCAGCGCGTCATGCATGAGATGCGCTACTCCTTTGACAATGACGGCGTGCACATGGAGCGCACCAGCATCTATCACATGGTGGCCGCCATCAGCTACTTCCAGTGCGTCCGGCTCTGCGAGCTCAACGATATCCCCACCCCGCCCTATGCCAAAGACACACTCTCTCGCGCATGCGAGTTTATCCTGCGCCAGCTCAAGCCCGATTTTTCCACACCCATGATCGGCGATGCCGACCGGGACGACCTGCTCGCCAGGCGCTCTGACACCTCGCTCTACGAGGGCATGAACCTGTCCATGGACGCCTATGATCTCAACGAGATGCGCGCCTGGTTCCGCCAGATGGCGGAGTGGACCGGACGGGGCGATTTCCTGTGGGTGGCCACCGGCCGAAGGCTCGGACACGCGCCCCTTCAGCGCAATTTCTCCATGACAGAGGCCGGCATTCATATCATGCGCACCGGTTGGGGCAGCGAGGACAGCTACATGCATATCCACGGCGTGCAGCTGGAGCGCGGCGAAAAGAGCACCCACAGCCATAACGACACCGGACACTTTGAGCTGCAGATCGCAGGCGAGGATATCCTCATCGACGGGGGCCGCTACATCTACAATCAGTCCATCTGGAAAAACTGGCGCCACTACTTTACCGGAGCGCTCGCCCACAACACCCTCTACTGCGACGATCTGACCATGGGCGCCGTGCCCGGTGTCAGTCGGGTGCGCGGCGTGCGACTCTTCCTCCATCGGTTTGAGGAGACCCCGAAGTTTGCCGTCATTGATGTCAGCCACAACGGCTATGTCTTTACCGACGACCCCGTCTACCATCGCCGGGTGGCGGTGCGCCTGGAGAAGGACGTCTATGTCCTGGACGATCGCATCACTGGGCTGGGCCTTGCGGACCATGATTTCCGTCTGACCTTCAATTTTGCGCCCGGAAAGCTGACGGGCGACAACATGAACTACCTGTATGAAACTCCCGGTGGCCGCAGATACGCTTTTATGGCCGCGGGCGACACCGCCCTTGTCTCCACCGTCCTGGAGGGCAGCGAGAATCCCATCGGGGGCTGGATCAGCTACGGCTACAGTCTGCGCACCCCCGCACCGCAGCTGAGCCTCCGCCGCCAGGGCAAGGCCCCCTTCCGCTGCATCACTGTCCTTGCCCCCGAGGGCTGCCATGCCGACATCTCCTTTGCGGGTGATGCGGCCAAGGTGCAGCTCTCCGGCCTCTATTCTGCCTGCCTCACCCTGTGCGGCGACGACATCGAAAGGAAGTAAGAATATGAACATCGGTTACTGCGCCAAGCCTGACCAGATTCAGGCCGTCAGCGCGGCGGGATTCGATTACATCGAGCCGCCCGTCAACTTTATTGCCGCCATGACACCGGAGGATTTTGGGGCCTGCCTTAATGCAGTCCAGGCCGCGCCCATCCCTGCCCCGAGCTTTAACCTGCTCTTCCCCAAGACCCTATCGCTCCTCGCGCCCGAAACGACCGACACACAGATTGTCGAATACCTGGACACCGCCCTTGAGCGTGTGCATCTGCTAGGCGGCAAGGTTGCCGTGTTCGGCAGCGGAAAAAGCCGGAACCGCGCCCCGGAAATGTCCTATGACGCGGCCTTCCGCCGCCTGGTAGAGGTGACGCGCCTTACGGGTGAGGTGGCCGAAAAGCACGATGTCACCATCGTCATTGAGCCCCTCAACCGCGGGGAAACCAACATGATCAATTCCCTGGGCGAGGGTGCCTGCCTGGTGGCAGCGGTGAATCACCCCAACGTCAAGCTGCTTGCGGACTACTATCACATTGCCGTGGAGCACCAGCCGGTGGAGGATATCTCCAGGCTCACCGGCATCGCCCATGCCCACATCGCCACAGAGGTCGGCCGCCGCGTCCCGATTGAGGAAGACGAAGGCTACCGCAAGATGTTCGCCGCCATGAAGGAAACCGGCTATCAGGGGCTGATCAGCGTGGAAGGCAAGAGCGATGATCTGGCCCATGACGGTCCCGTCAGTGTGGCCCTTCTGAAGAAGCTGTGGGAGGAAGCATAATATGGCACAGGTGCGTTATGGCATCATCGGTTACGGTAAAATCGGAAGTCAGCATGTCAGCAAGATCCTCGCGGGCAAGGTGCCTTCCCTGAAGCTTTGCGCGGTGGCGGACACCGATCCCGCAAGGCTGGAAGCCGCAAGAGAGGCCCTCGGGGACAGCGTGCAGTACTTTGATTCCGCATACGCCCTCATGGACAGCGGTGCGGTGGACGCAGTGCACATCTGCACGCCCCATTATCTGCATCCTTCCCTGGCTATCTATGCCCTGGAGCACGGCCTGCACACGCTCGTGGAAAAGCCCGCGGGTGTCTACACCAAGCAGGTGATGCGCATGAACGAGGTGGCCAAGGCCCATCCGGAATTGCGCTTTGCGATGGATTTCAATCAGCGCACCGATCCGGTCTACATCAAGGCCCGGGAGCTGGTTCACTCCGGAGCGCTGGGAAAGATTGTGCACACCCACTGGCTCATCACCAACTGGTACCGCTCCCAGAGCTATTATGACCAGGGCGGCTGGCGCGCCACCTGGAAGGGCGAGGGCGGCGGCGTACTGCTCAACCAGAACCCGCACAACCTCGACATGTGGCAGTGGATCGTGGGCATGCCCTCCCGCGTGCGCGCCCAGGTCTACTACGGCCGCCACCGCGCCATTGAGGTGGAGGACGACGTAATTGCCATGGCGGAGTTCCCGGACGGCGCTATCGGCACCTATATCACAACCGTCATTGATGCCCCCGGCACGAACCGTCTGGAGATTGACGGCACCAAGGGCCGCATGGTGGTGGAAAACGGGAAGATCCATCTGGACGCGCTGGAGATGGAGGAGACCGAGTTCAACGCCACCTGGACCAAGGGTCTGGGCAAGCCCAAGATGCAGGGCCTGGACATCCCGGTGGAGGGCGAATATACCTCCCACTGCGGGATCATGGAGAATTTCTGTCAGTCCATTCTCACCGGCTCTCCCCTCTATGCCAACGGTCTGGAGGGCATCAACGGTCTGGAGATCTCCAACGCCATTCACCTCTCCGACTGGACCGGCGGCGGCTGGGTGAATGTCCCGGTGGACAGCGAGCTGTTCTGCCAGCTGCTCAAAGAGAAGTGCGGCGGAGAGCTGCCCGAATAAGCAGGAGGAAACGATTATGGATACCATGGGTGTGGGCATCATCGGCTGCGGCATGATCTCAGGCAATCACTTTCATGCGCTGAGCAAACTGTCTCATGTGTCCCTGCGCGCAGTGTGCGATATCGATGAAGAGAAGCTCGAAAAAGCGGCAAAAGAGCAGCATGCGCAGGGGTACACCTCCTGGCGCGAGCTGATTGCCCGCAGTGACATTGACAGCGTGCACATCTGCGTTCCCCATTATCTGCACGCCGAGATCGCCATCGCAGCGCTTGGGGCCGGAAAGCATGTCCTGTGCGAAAAGCCCATGGGCGTTTCTCTCGCAGAGGCACAGGCCATGGAGGCAGCCGCACGCGATGCGGGCAAAACGCTCACGGTCTGCTTTCAGAACCGCTATAACGGCGCCTCCCAGAGGATGAAGGAGGTCATTGAGGAGGGCACGCTGGGAAAGCTCCTCGGGGGCAGTGCCTTTGTGGCCTGGAACCGCGCAGAGCCCTACTATGTAAACAGCCCCTGGCGCGGCAGATGGGAGACCGAGGGCGGCTCGGTGCTCATTAACCAGGCCATTCACACCCTGGACCTTCTGCGCTTCCTGGCAGGCGATCTGAAGCTTGCCGCCTGCACCATGTCCGCCAAGCGTCTGGCGGAGACCATCGAAACCGAGGACACCTGTGACATGCTCCTCCAGGGCCCGGACGGGGAGAGGTACCTCTTCTATGCCAGCAATTGCGGGGTGAGCAATCTGCCCGTACAGATGCACCTGACCTTTGAAAAAGGCGAAATGCACCTGCACGGCGCACTGCTGACTATCAAGGGACCGGAGGGCACAGTCACTGAGGACTACACCACCGCCCTCGCGGTAGGCAAGGATTACTGGGGCAGCGGGCACGGTCCCTTCATTGAGGACTTCTACCGCAGGCTTCTTGCGGGGGATCCGCCCTACATCACCCCGGCGGACGGGCGGGAAACCACCCGATTGATGGAAGAAGCATACACCCAAGCTATGACAGTGAGGAGGCGACCTACATGACCAGTATGACAAGGCCCAAAAAGGGAAGCGTCATCAACCGCCCGCGCATGTCGCTGGGCAAACGGATCCGGCGCGATTTTCAGATGCACTGGCAGCTGTATCTGCTCTTCCTTCCTGTGCTGGCCTACTTTATCATCTTCAAGTATGCGCCCATGGCTGGACTTGTGATCTCCTTCCAGGATTACAAGGCGGCCAAGGGGATCTCGGGCAGCAAATGGGTCGGCATGAAGCACTTCCTCAATTTCTTCAACGATCCCTTCCTGCCAAGACTGCTGCGCAACACCTTTACCATCGCGCTTTCCACCCTGATCTTCTCCTTCCCTTCGGCCATCGTGCTGGCCCTGCTCATCAATGAGCTGCGCTCGCGCAAAATGAGCCGGATCGTGCAGACGATCAGCTACATTCCGCACTTCATCTCCGTGGTGGTCGTCTGCGGCATCATCCGCTCGCTGGTGAGCCGCACGGGCGGCGTGACCATGCTGCTGCATACCCTCTTTGGCATGCCGGTCACCAACATGCTCTACGAGCCCAACTACTTCGTTCCCATTTATATCGTATCGGATATCTGGTCCAATATCGGCTGGAACTCCATCGTCTACCTCTCCGCGCTCACGGCCATCGACCAGGAGCTCTATGAGGCAGCCCGCGTGGACGGTGCGAACAAGTGGCACCAGATCTTCCATATCACCATTCCCTGTCTTGTCCCTACCATCGTGATCATGTTCATTCTCAAGGTGGGCAAGATGTTTGACGTGGGCTATGAAAAGATCATGCTGCTCTATACGCCGCTGACCTATGAGCGTGCCGACGTCATCAACACCTACGTCTACCGCCGCGGCTTTGCCGAAAATGTCAACTTCAGCTACTCCACGGCCGTGGGCTTCTTCAACTCCGTCGTATGCTTCATTTTGGTGTACTTTACCAACAAGATCACCCGCCGCATGGGCGGCAACAGTCTATGGTGAGAGGGGGAAGAGATCGTGACGGCTGTTTCCAAGCACAAGGAAAAGAAATCCATCAAGGTCCCGCTGGGAGAACGCATATTCTATCTCGTCGATGACGCGCTGATGATCTTCCTGTGCGTACTCATCCTCATCCCCCTCATCCACGTGGTGGCAGGCTCCTTCTCCGACGGCGCGGCCTACATGAGCCATACCGGATTGCTGCTCTGGCCGCTCAAGCCCACATTGGCCGCCTACCAATCGGTGATCAACAATCAGAACATCTGGACAGGCTACCGTAACACGCTCTTTGTCGTCATCGTCGGTACCTCCCTGGACATGCTGTTCTCTTTGGTTGCCGCCTATGTGCTTTCCCGCAAGCAGTACATGCTCAAAAGCTTCTTTAACCTGCTGGTGGTCTTCAGCATGTATTTCTCCGGCGGCATGATTCCCTTCTTCCTGGTGGTCAAGGGCGTCGGACTCTACAAATCCATCTGGTCTCTGATCCTGCCCTCCCTGGTGAATGTCTTTAACCTGGTCATTGTGCGCACCGCCATGACCGGTGTGCCCGACAGTCTGGAGGAGAGTGCACAGCTGGACGGTGCCAATCATCTGACCATTCTCTTCCGCATCATCACGCCGCTCATCCTGCCCTCGGTTGCGGTGGTGGCACTGTACTATGCCGTGTCCCACTGGAACAGCTGGTTCAACGCCATGCTCTTTATCAAGGACCGCAAGTATTATCCGCTGCAGCTGATCTTGCGCGAGATCCTGATCCTCTCGGACACCGATGAAGGCTTTATGATGAGCGAAACCATCCAGTTCGCCACCATCGTGGTAGCCACCGTTCCCATTCTGTGCGTCTATCCCTTCATTCAGCGCTACTTTGTGAAGGGCATTATGGTCGGCGCAGTCAAGGGCTAAGGAAAGAAGGAGCGACATCATGCGAGTACCTTACGATACGATGCACAGTGAATTCATCCGTGTGCTTGAAAAATACGGCATCACCGGAAGCCGGGCCGAGCTTTCCGCGACGCTCTTTGCCGATGCCAGCCGCGACGGCATCTATACCCACGGCCTCAACCGCTTTCCGAAGTTCATCAAGAGCATTGAGAACGGCTCTGTGGATGTCCATGCCGAGGCGGAGGTGGAAGCCAGTCTCGGCATGCTGGAGCGGTGGAACGGTCATCGCGGATGCGGCAACCTTAACGCCTACCGCTGCATGGAGCGCGCCATTGCCCTCTCCCACGAGCAGACCATCGGCGTGGTCGCACTGAGCAACACCAACCACTGGATGCGTCCCGGGAACTACGGCCTTATGGCCGTCAAGGAGAACTGCATCGGCATATTGTGGACCAATACCGTGCCCAATATGCCGCCCTGGGGCGGACGCGATGCACGTCTGGGCAATAACCCGGTAGTGTTTGCCGTCCCCAACGGCGATGAGGCCCCGGTACTGCTGGACGTGGCCGTTTCCATGTTCTCCTACGGCAAGCTCGAAAGCTATGCCCGCCAGGGCAAGGATCTTCCCGTGGACGGCGGCTTCAATCCTCAGCAGCAGATCACCCGCAATGCCGCCGACATTCTGGAAACGCACCAGGTGCTGCCCATCGGCTACTGGAAGGGCAGCGGGATCTCGCTTATGCTGGACCTGGTTGCCTCCGCCCTCTCCGGCGGGCGCACCTCCCGCGAGGTCGGTGCATTGCCCACGGAAACCGAGCTCAGCCAGGTGTTTGTTTCCATTGACCTGAACCGCCTACCTGACGGAGAAGATTTTGCCCGCCGCGTCCGCGCAACCCTGGAGGATATGCAGACCTCCACGCCCGTGGATCCCGAAAGGCCTGTCTATTATCCCGGCAAGAACATGATGAAAACCCGCGCCGAGAACCTAGAAAAGGGCATTCCGGTGGAGGAAAGCGTGTGGGAAGCGGTGCTTAAGCTATGAAGACATCATGGATTCCCGGCGCAGTCTCGGCGACCTTCAAAAAGATGCCGCTTTCAGCCGATGAGGTCATCGCTCTTCTGCGCGAGTGTCATCTGCAGGCAGTAGAATGGTCCGAAAACGTGCATGTGCAGTTGGGCGACCTCCAGGAAGCAGCTGAGCTCGGAGAGAAAACCACCCATGCCGGTCTTCGTATCGCCGCGTATGGCTCCTATTATCGCCTGGGCGAAAGCGAGCTTCCCGCCCGGGATTTCGCCAGGACCCTGGCCACCGCCAAAGCCCTCGGGGCCCCGATTATTCGCGTCTGGGCAGGCACCCATGCCTCCCAAGAGGTGGACGAAAAGCAGTTCGCTGCCCTTGCCGAGGAGGCCGCACTCATCGCCTCCCTTGCGCAGGCCGAGCAGATCCGCGTGGCCTTTGAATGGCACAAGAACACCCTGACCGATACCAACGAATCGGCGCAGCGTCTGCTTCAAGTTGCCGCCCATCCCAATCTTTACTGCCTCTGGCAGCCCACCGTAGCGCTCACGCCCGTGCAGCGCACAGCGGGGATTCGCCTCATGGGCAGATGTCTGCTCAACTTCCACGTCTACTCCTGGCCGGACGGAAAACGCGGGCCGCTCAATGCCGCGGAATGGCAGTACTATCTGGATGCCGCATCCGAAATCGGCGGCGAACACTGTGCGCTCCTGGAATTTGTCAGGGACGATACCGTAGAGCAGTTCCGCTCCGATGCACAGACCCTCCTCAATCTCTTGGAAAGCGGTGAATACCATGGCTGATCTGTATGTCAAATCACTGGATATGATCAATCCCTTTGTCGTGGCCTCCTCCCCGGCCACCCAGGGTGCAAGGAATGTTCTGAAAAGCAGTAAAATGCGCCCGGGCGCCATCACAATGCGCAATTTTGGTCACGGAAGCGGCGGCGGCGGTTTCTTCTATCCTGACGCCTCCGCAGCCTATAAGGGCCAGCAGGCCTTCCACAGTCACGCCGTAGGCCGTCAGGTACCGGACTCCGTGTCCACCCTGGAGCAGTACTGCGAAGAGGTAAAGAAGGCCCGCGAAGAACTGGATTCCGATATCAAGCTGTGGGTGTCGGTCGGTCATTACAGCGATATCGTCAAAGGCGGCGACTGGGAGAAGGACTGGATACGCCAGGCCAAGGAGCTGTCTCTGGCCGGTGCTGACGCGCTGGAGCTGCACTTTAACACGCCGGGCGTAGCGGTAGCCAAGGACCGGATTTTCAATTATTACGAGCTGGTGCGCCACTGTACCACCATGATCCGTCAGGCTGCCCCTAAACATGTGAAGGTGATGGTCAAGCTGGCGGTGGAGGGGTGCGATGTTCTCACCTCCATGCGCATTGCCCAATCCTGCGGCGCGGACGCCGTTGGCCCCACGGCCCGCTGGAAGGCCTTCTATATGGATCTGGACTGGCGTCGTACCCAGCCGCGTCCCGGCTCGGGTTATGGCGGAACCCAGGCCAATCCCATCGTATGCTATGCCGTAGCGGAAGGCCGCAATAACGGCATCACGCTGCCCATGTATGCCGGCGGCGGTGTCTTCTCCTTCGACCAGGCTGCACGCTTTATCATGGCGGGCAGTGACTGTGTGCAGCTGGGCGCATTGGCCTGCTCCGGCGGCACCATGGCCTGCAAAAAGGTGATCAATGATTTGGAAAAATGGATGGATCAGGCAGGATATCCCGATATGGACAGCCTGCGCGGCGACGCACTGCAGCTGTTCAATATGCCTGCCGATTTTGCCAAAGCCCGCCAGAATGCCCTGGGCGATGCTTACCAGCAGTGGCAGGTCGATACGGACAAATGCATCGGATGCGGTCGCTGCGTCGATGTCTGCTGGCAGGAGGGGATCGAGATCGCCGACCGGAAGGCCCATAAAACCGACCACTGTATCGGCTGCGGCTATTGCTTCCAGGTGTGTCCCACCGGAGCCCTGAAGGTCGATGCAGGAGCCATCCTGGCAGAGCCGTTTACAAGCAGAACCTGACAAACACCTATTTCCCTCCGGCAGCATCAAGCTCCCGGGAACAGGGATCATTGAGCCCACTTTGCCTTTGCAAAGTGGGCTTTCGCTATTTCATGGACACAGCGAGAAGAATCTATTCCCTATGCTCGCTTTGCCCTCCTGTCCACTGCAAAAAATGCACCTGTTTTGCAAAAAACACGAGAATGCCTCCGCACACTACAGCATCCCTCCGGAGAATATGGTACACTGCTTTAGTTCATTACGTTTTGCGGAGGTGAAAATGGTGCATTCCCAGCAGCTGAGCCTGAAAAACATCTATCGCCTGATTCGGAGCCGAGACTATCCCATCTTTTCCGACGGCGTGATCAGTCCTGCCAACGAGAAGGGCCTCACCCTCCTCTCCTTCTGGAAACAGGTACTCTGTAACCGTTGGCTCAAGACGCCGCACGGCAGAATCATCTGGCGCAGTGAAGGAAGCATCAACCGTTACCACTCCGAACTATGCAACAGGAAGGCGGTTTTCCCTTTCTACGCTGCCTATGCCGAAGAAATCCTTCAAGAACTAACCGATGAAGAGTTCTATCATCAATCGCAGCTGTTCGCCCGCTTCCTGCAGGAGCGAGACTATCGGCATCCTGTGTTTCTCCAGAAGATGACCGTCTTCCTTGACATGCTCTCAGACAGTGACCGGCGCGTCATCCAATCTCCCGCCTTCTCGCTCATCCTTACAGATCACTATGTGCACGATATTCCTCCAGCCTTTCTCGACGGATATCTGTTGACCTGGCTGACGCTCTACGCTATCTCTGATGGGCGCCTGGATGCCTCCGCCTTTCCTGAAAATGCGCTGTTTTTCTCGCCCACGAAGCTGTATTTCCACTTTTCTCAGATTCACACCTCCTCCACCGAGGTCCTTACTGACCGCACCAGTGAAGTATGGCAGTCTCCGCTCATCTCCGGAGGTTTTTTCGGCCGGGAAAAGGAGCTGTTCGATCTGGAGGAAGCCGCACGTGTCGGAAATAAAGTCCTCATTTCCGGACTGGGCGGTATCGGAAAAACGGAGCTGATGCGTCAGCTGCTTATACGCTGCCTGCAGCGAGAAACCTTTCATCAGGTCGCTGCCGTTCAGTATCACAGTGATCTTTCACGAAGCTTTGCCAAGAGTTTTCTCCACCTCACCGGTGCAACGACCATTGAGTGCTTTTACGAAAGTCTGTATCTGCTCTCCCAGGATCCGAACACCCTGCTCCTGATCGATAATGTGGAGAGCGCAGACGATCCGCTGCTCTCCGAACTGCTCTCTCTTCCGGGGGCAGTGATCTTGAGCGGAAGATTTTCCGCACTTGAAGGCTTTACCACCCTTCCTCTTCATTCCCCCTCCGTACAGGCGGCCTCCTTGATCTTTCGCAGTCACTATCTTCAGTCCATTCAAGGTGAGGACCGCGAGATCTTCGAGACACTCATGGACCTTGAGCCCTTTCATCATCCGCTGACTGTCACCCTTCTGAGCAAGGCTGCCAGGGCTAACCACTGGAGCATTCGCGATATCGCCGAAAAAGCACAAGGCACGTACACCGATATCTATCGCATGTCTGTCGGTGACAGCCATAAAACCGTCCTTCCCCTGCAGACGCTGTACCACTCCGCCTCCATGGATCGCAACAAGCGCAGTCTTCTTCGGCTCTTTTCTGTTCTTCCCTACGGAAGATATCATCCCGAGCAACTGCTTTCTCTGACGGAAACTGACCCCTCCAGCATCACCGAAAACCTGATGTGGTTCAGCAACCGGGGTTGGTTGGACGCTGCTGCCGGAACCTCCTTCGCAATGCATCCCCTGATTGCCGAATGCATCCGCATCACACCTCCCGAAGCGACAGAATTTACGCATCTGTGGCAGTATGCCAAGGAAACACTGCAGTACGATATCTGCAATTATCCCCCGGAGGATCCCCAGGAAGAAAAGAAAGCATTGTCAGAGATCGTACTGCATGTTGCAGATCTTCTACAGTGTCCGCTTCCCAGAGAAGTCGGAGAGATCTGTATTCTAGCTGCTCTATGGCATACAGACGATCCTGTGATAGCCAAAAAACTGCATGCTATCATTGAAAAAGTCAATGGGAATATCACCGATCTTCTGCTTCAGGCCGACAGCTTTCTCTTCTCTATAAGTAACAATCCTGAAATACAATCCCGCATGTATGCTGAACTTGAGCATCCTGTCCTTTCTACCGCGTGGCGTTATCGGTTTTTTATGCAGTTTCTCAAATATGCTTATGACGCTCAGATTTACGATACCGTCTTTACGCCTGAAATCATTGAGAAGCTCACCCTATTTCAGCAGCAGGAACTGCTTCAGGTCAGAGTATCCTATGACCAGAGCAGCATCGACTATGATGTGGTGCAAAAAGGCAGAGCATTGGCTCAAGTGCTTGATGCCGGTCGAAAGAAACAAACGCTCACACTGGAGTGGGACGAATTGCTTGCATCCCTCCTGGCAATTCATGAGGAATGGGAAGCGCTTGAAGACCTGCAAAGAGAGATCATTCTTCTTCGAGAGACCACGCCTGAATCCCTGCCACAAAAAATGCAAACCGAGATTACTCAGGCACACATCGCTGAAGGCAAAGGAAATCTGCAGGAAGCTATACGCATCTGGAAAAATCTGCATGCTCAGTTCGCACGCTATTGTGGTAAAAGCAGTTTACTTTACTGCAGCTGCTGCTCTCAGATGGGACTCATGCATGCCAAAGCGGGATATACAGATGAAGCGCTCCGCTTTTATGAAGAAGGCATAAGCCTGTGTCAAAAAAAGCCTGGGTTTGCATCCACATACCAAGTGCTGCTAAACAATCTTGGAGCGCTACTGCTGGACCTTGGGAGACCGGAGGAAGCCTTTCCCTATTTGCACGAATCTGAATCCATGGCGCTGACCATAGGCGGCAGGGCACTGGCAGAGCCAAGAAAAAACCTGGCGAGATACTATCTTCTTCAGGGGAAACGCGAGGAAGCCCGTAAACTTTACGAGCAGATCCTGCCTGTATTTGCCCAGCAGTATGGCGAGGAACATTCCAAGACGCAGCAACTCAGGAAGACACTACAGGAGCTTGATCACTGATCTCTTCGTGCTGGAGGGTTTTCCGCTCTCTGTCCCCCTGTCCGACCGCTTCTTCATAAGGCTGCTGTTCAGAAGGCATATCGCTTTTCCCTTTGGTTCATCCAACAATAGACGCGCCTCCCAAGGTTTTGGTACAATGGGAGGCGCGTTCTCTATCCTTTTCGATGCACCTGATGTGCCCGCACGCTTTGTTCACCGACTGGCAAAGCTTTTGCACAGCTTTCAGCAAAAATCCTTCTGCAGGAGGGATGACTCACCCTGTCGCCTCTATCGCTGCGCGTGCCATGTGCCATCTGCATTCCCGTTGCACTTGCAGCACACCGGAGAAGCCGGCAGCGTTACCTGCCGCAGCATCACGCAGAGACGGCTTCATATAGGGCATGTCAGGAGAAGACGAAGCTGGCTGGGAATAGCCCGGGCAACGCATAAGCTCATCCATATCACCAACAAAAAGGCGGATCACACATATGATGGTTACGCAGGAGCTGCTGCATGATTTCCGAAAGGACCTTGAACTCGCGGTAAAACCACTGTGTGAAAAGTATCAGATGGCGATTTCCCTCGGGAACATCACATACGGTGACGAATGTTTCTCTCTCAAGGTTTCCGCTACGCTTGGCACTGACCCGGAATCCGTGGCACGAGCCAGATTTGATGACGACGCCTGGAAATTTCAAGATATTGGCATTCATGCCGGCATGTACAAACAGATCTTTGTGGGAGACAACGGGAAAGAATATGCTGTTGTCGAGCTGCGCCCCCGTGCACGTAAATCTCCCATCAGAGTGATCAGCCTGGACGATGATCAGTATTATGTGTGCGGCAAAGCTTTCATCAAAGAGTGGACAAACATGCGTTACGCTAAGATTCTTCCGCATGAATCCGAGAACAACTGACAGACCACGATCCAAATTGTATGCAATACACCGGATGGAAAAATCCACCCGGTGTTTCTATCGTTTGCGGAATGCTTTTCTGCAGTCTCGTTGCTTTCCAGGCCAAGCACCGTTTTCACTTGGCAACATCGACCTGCTTGTCCATCAGGCGTTCGGCCTCCTCCAGCGCAGGCAGGCTGTCCCCAATCAGTTCCAACGCTACAATGACATTCACGCACCACTGGGAAATATAGTTGGTGGAAACCCAGGGAAGCTCGTCCAGTGCCTCCCCGTTCTCTCGTACTGCAAACACTTCTCCAACAAGCCCTTCCTGCCTGTAGCGGCCCGGGCAGGTCATGAGCAGCGTATCCCACGCGCGTCCTGCAAGTTCACTGTCTCCTGTCTTTTTTGCCGCGTAAGCCGCAAGCGCCGCTGCAACATAGTTCATCGGATAGGTTTTCCCCTCTACCAAGGCACCATAGACTGCTGTGCGCTCCTCATCTGTCATCAGGTAATCCCGGCCGTAGGCGATGAGCATGTCACGCAGAAGCGCATTATCCAGCATCCCGGCTGTCTCTATCCAGACCTGTACAGCACCCATACACAGTGTCAGATGAATATCCCGGGTATATTCGCCGGCATAGGTCATTTCCCCTGTGGCAGGGTCAAATGCAAAGCTCGGACCGGACCCCAAACGCATCGGGGCCCTAGAAATCCCCTCTATCCCGCGCAAGATCTTCTCCCGATACGTTTCATCCAGCGTGCGCTCATAGGCTGTCATCCAGTCCGACACGAAGGAGGACCAGTCAGGACCTGTTCGCGCATGCAGTTTCCCATCGGCATTGTCGACATAATAGCGGAGGCTGCCCAGTGAGTCCGCCGCATCGGCGACCTCGGAGAGTACCTCTCCGATTCGCCGGTCGCCGGTCAGATAGAACATCGGCCGATGATGCCCGGCCATGGATACCCGCGGTTCCTTGCATGAGCATCCCCAGTGCCTGACATTGTGCCGTGAACCGATGCCCTTCATGGGGCCAAAGTGATACAGGTCCGTCTCTGAGGCATGCCGGCTCATCGCCTCCGCCAGAGAGAAGACATCCTCGCGTCCCGTTCTGAGGAACTGGTACCATAGCCAGTAGGTCGGCACAAGCTCGGTATTTTGCCAGGCACACCCGCCGATATCGTACTTCCAGGTGTGACGCACCGGGTCATACGAATGCATGAAATCACCGTAATCGAAAAGTCCGTACCAGCTTCTCTGCTTGATCTGTCCCTGATACCACGCAACCGCGGAATCGATCATGTTCTCCAGCATCCTGCCCGTCGGACTGTTTTTCTCCGGCAGGCTCCACACCCCGAATGCCCCTCTTGCATGATACACCTCCGGTGTAGCCACATAGACCGCACTCTTCTGCACCGCCTGAGAGAACGCATTCAGTGCCTCATCCTCGGGAAGTGATGTGCACACCTTCAGCGTGCATTCGCTTGTCGTCGCAATCCCGTCTGCACTCGCTCCCACAAAGTCAAAGCCCTCATAGTTCGTCCGCGGATACGCGCGGTCATCATAGTGTCGGAAGTCGTAGGGCTCTGCCTCCGGAGCGTAGAACCAGGCCGTGCATGCTGTGTTTTCCACGCCAAGCCCCTCCACTTCAAGGGAGGAAGGATAGCGCTGCCAGAAATCGCGCATGCCTACAAGAATGCCGCCCGTCTCCCCGCACACTGCCATCGCACCCGGCGCATGCACGCCCTCAAAGGCCGTGATCTGGCACATGTTCGGCTTGGTCTGTTTGCGGATGCGGAAGCTCCGGCAGGTCAGCTGCGTGAGCGTATAGCGGTTCCACACAGGCACATCCGCGGAAACAGTCCGCGCTACCTCTTCCCCGTCTGTTCCGGGGACAAACGCCAGCATGCTACCTCGCATCTGCTTTTCCTTCATTCCCGGTCCTGTGCGCGGGATCCGGCTCTCCATGAGCGCGGCCGGTTCATGGAAAACCCCGGCATCGGTCATAAGCTTCACATGGCGGTTGTATGCTTCCCCCTTCAATCGCGTGAAGAAGCGCAGACCCATCCCGCCCAAGAAATCACGTGCCTCCTCCCCATGGAAAAGGAAGGTGTGCACAAAACGAATATCCTCGGTATCGTGGGAGAGCGTCATGCGAATCACAAAGGGCATCCGCTCCTCGCTGGCCACATACCACCCCGCATAGCGCACTGTGCATGCAAGCGGTCCCTGCTCTTCAAAGTCAACCTCCGTGATACAGACATCATCTCTGTATGTATGCGTCGTATCGCCGTCCACGCGCACCAGACGGAAAACCGGTGCGACCGCATCCACGCGTTCCTCCCCCTCCCAGGTGATTTTCCTGGCAAGGCAGGATGTACCAGGACGCGGCACATGGAGCGTCAATCTTCCCGCGTTGATCTCCCAGTCCTCGTCATGCTCCGCGATCCGAAGCCCTTCCTGCTCCTCTTTCTCACTCGGAAAAACGGTCACGCGATCGCCCATTCGTCTCGCATCTGCGGTATGCCGTGCCCATTTGACCGAACCGTCGGGCCAGCGCGCCGCAATCTCGGTCTGCACGGGCACAGACTCACCTCTCGCACTCCTCACTTCAAATGCTTCCGTGCGGATTGCCTGTTCCTTTGTCCAGTAGCTGCCAAAGGTTGTATAGCTCAAAACCTTTCTGCCTTCCAGCAGATGCATTTCCATGGTTTCCATATCGCACACCTCCGAATTGCTCTGTGCAGTATGCGCCTTTTTCCCCTATGTGTACAGCGCCCACGGGCAAAGCCCGTGGGCGCTGTGAAAGGCAATCGTGACTGAAGATTACAGACCCTTGCTGTCCAATGCGTTCTGGTAGGTCTCGACATAGCTCGCAATACCCATGTCATTAAGACGCTTTACAAAGGTATTCCAGCTGTCATCGGTGACACCGTGCGCCACGAAATCAGCTGCGGCTTCGCTGACCGCATTGTTGATATCGGTCTCAAGAAGCGCGAAGGTGGCAAGCTGATCGGCATCCAAGCCAACCATATTCAGCAGCTGGCTGGAATAGGTGTTGATGACGCCGGCAGCCTCATAGGCCTGGCAGTACGCGATCTTTTCCAGTCGGGCAGGAGCCAGGTTATAGCAGGCATCAATATAGGCGCCGGGAGCAAAGAACTGGGTGTTGCAGTCGATCTGATGCTTGACGGTAATGTCGGTGGCGGTATAGGTATCAATCTTTCCGTTTTCCTCGTTGTACTTCCAGCCCTGGCCCTCAGTGGCATTCTGCGGACCATAGTAAAGGTCAGCCTGCATCTCTGTATCCATCAGCGCATCCAGGAAGCGCACGGCCTCCTCCACATGCTCACAGGCGGCGGTGATGAAACCGCAAGGACGAGCGAGCTCAAGGTAGCGGTCCATGTAGGCACCCTGACCGTTCACAGACGGCGGGATGATGCATTCAGAATTAAGGTATACGCCGTTATCCCATCCCATGTTGCTGATACGCCAAGCAGAGAAGAAACCAACATTGCCTTCGGAAAGCTTGGTCTGCAGAGTGTTGATATCCTGGGAAAGTGCTTCGGGATCCAGAAGACCTTCCTCATAGCAAGCGTGCAGCCACTCCACTGCCGCACGGAAGCCGTCCTGTACGGGGCCAAACTTAACCTGCTTATCTTCGTCGATGAACAGCCACTTGTCGGAGTTCGGAACTCCAAACATAGGCAGCACATACTTCAGATCATAGTATCCGCTGGCATCCAGGCCCATCTCATAGGCCGCACCGTCAGGATGTGCGGCATGGAACGCGCGCAGGACTTCGGTGAGTTCTTCAACGGTTGTGGGGTCCTGAAGGCCCAGCTCATTCATCCACTCGCGATTGATGAAATAATGGCCTTCCTCGTTGATATACTGGCCGACCAGGTAGCCGATGGAGTAGGTCTTACCATCGGAGGCAACCAAGCTGACCGTGGGACCATCAGCCTCTGCCTTGATGCGGCCGTAGTAGTTGGGCATGTACTCTTCGTTGATGTAATCGTCCAGCGGGATCACCAGCTCCTGGGACACGCCGTATTCCTCATAGTCGATATTGCCCGCGCCGTTGACGGCAATCAGGATATCAGGCATATCGCCGGAGGCGAACATCAGGTTGGTCTTCATGGACCAGTCTGAACCCTTGATGACGTCCCATTCAGTCTTGATGCCGGTCAGTGCTTCCAGATCCTGGATGGCAGCAAGCGTGGAGGGGGCATCGAGGGTATCGGTGTCACGGATGGCGAGCATAATCTGCAAGGTAATGTCCTCATCGGTAATCTTACCGATGGTGGCATAGGTACTGTCACCGTGAAGTGTGACACCGTCGCGCTCTAGCGCAAAGGCTGTAGAGCAGGTACCCATCACCAGCATGCATGTCAGGACGATGGCAAGACAGGATGTAAACAGTTTCTTCATGGAAATCCTCCTTTGGCTTATTTGCCGAAAATAAGTACATCTATCTTCAACGCACTCGGCGTTTCGGATCTTCTTCAGCCCTTCAGGGAGCCTATCATAACGCCCTTCTCAAAATACTTTTGCATAAATGCATACAGTATCACGACAGGGCCGGTGGAAAGAACAATGATGCAGTACTTGGAGACATTGGCGATGCGTGTGGCCTCGGCAATGTTCGCAGCATCATCGGACATAGTGGTCATGAAATCGCCCGTCATATCCACCTGAAGGGTCGCGAGAATCTCGCGCAGTACGGTCTGCAAGGGATAGAGCGACCGGTTCTTGAGATATACCAGCCCCGTGAAGTAGTCATTCCACTTGGCCACACCATAATAGACGGCAAGCACTGCGATGATCGTCTTGGACAATGGCAGGACCACACGGAAGAAATACTGAAAGTGGGTCGCTCCGTCCAAGGCCGAGGCCTCATAGAGCTCCTCTGGGATGTTCGTCTGGATATAGGTGCGCGCAACCATAAAATTCCATACACTCACGCAGCCCATGAGCACCATCACCAAAGGATTGTTGTAAAAGCCCAAGTCCTTCATCACAAGGAATGTCGGGATCAAGCCACCGGAGAAGAACATGGTAATAACAAAGTACATGTTAATCGCCGATTTGCCTGGAAAGCGCGGTCTGGACATCGCATAAGCACCGGTGAGAGTGACCGCGATGCTGATGATTACGCTGGAAAAGGTGTAGATGAAGGAATTCAGGTAGGAGGACCAAAATTCCTGATACTTCATGACCGCGTTATAGCCCACCAGGGAAAAATCCACCGGCCTCCAAATCACCTTGCCCGCCACAATGGCACTAGGGTCAGAAACCGAGGCGATACATACGAGATACAGCGGATAGACAATGATGAACATGAAAACGGTCCAGAAAATGCCGTTGATGAGGAAAAATACGCGGTCACTCGCTGAATAGCGAATGCGGTTGCGGTTCCCTATGCCAGACTCCATGAATTCATTCTCCTTTCTTTCATGTGCTCAGAACAGACCGATATCGGCAGACTTCTTGGAAATAGTGTTCACCAGGAGAATCATGACGAAGTTGATCACGTTCACAAACAGACCGATCGCAGACGTATAGGAGAACTGACCCTGTCCCAGACCCACCGTATAGACGTACACACCCAAAATGTCGGAGGTCGGGATATTACCCGAAGTCTGCATGACAAGCACCTTGTTGGTATTGCTGGAGAGGAGCTTTCCGCAGTCGAGAATGAAGACCATCATGGCAGTGGGTACGAGGGTGGGAAGATCTATGGAACGGATTTTCTGGAAGATACTCGCACCGTCAATATCTGCGGCTTCATAGAGCGACGGATCAATACCGGTGAGTGTTGCGATGTACAGAATGGTACTGTAGCCTGCCGTCTGCCATATATTGGAAATGATGTAGATCGGACGGAAGGCCGATGCCTGCGACATATAGTCAATCGGTTGAAGTCCTATCGCCTGACGGGCAAAGTTAAAAATACCACTGCTAGGGGAAAGGAAGATATAGAGCATACCGGCCAGAACGATCGTGGAAATAAAATAGGGCACATAAATCGTCGTCTGGATCGTACGCTTGAGACGCTGGTGGCGTACCTGATTGAGCATCACCGCAAGAAGAATCGGCACAGGGAAGCTGAAAAGCAGGTTCAGGATATTCAAAAGCAGTGTGTTTGTGATCAGGCGGTTAAAATAGTACGCCTTGAAAAACTGCTGAAAATGCTTGAGGCCTACCCATGGACTACCTGCAATGCCCTTGACAGCCTTGTAATCCTTGAAGGCGATCTGAATTCCATACAGCGGCAGATAATTGAATATGAAAAAGTAGATGATCGCGGGCAGTACCAGAAGATAAAGTTGCCAGTGATTCTGAAGCGAACGGGCAAAGCGCTCTGGGAGCGAACGCTTCCGTCCTCCGGTTCCTGTCATAAGTAAGCCTCCCTGCATGTGTAATTTCTGTCGGATGAGGCAAGCATAGCCAGCACCCATGTATCCCGCAAGATGGAAAAATTCTGCCCATCATGTTCCTGCTGGTTTTTGTCCTATCTGGTCAACCTCAAAACCGCACTTTCGATGAACACAATTTCTGTTCATTCCATGTACCCATTGGGGCGCAATGGCTTTACGCACACGCAGAAAAGAGGCACCCGTGTTATTACACAGGTGTCTCTTACCAATTTTGCATCACAGATTGTCCTTGCGATACTGTCCGGGTGTCTTCCCGGTATCCTTCTTGAAACGGCGAATGAACACATGTTCATCCTCATAGCCGACCTGTTGGCTGATCTCCTTGACCATCATATTTGTCGTAAGCAGGAGTCGTTTGGCCTCATCCAGTCTGAGGGCCGCGAGATAGTCCGACGGACTCATTCCAGTCTCATTCTTAAATTCGACCGCCAGTGTCACCGAGCTGATGCCCAGCTCGTCTGCAAGCGCAGAGATCGTGAGGTCAGGGCTTCCAAACTTCTGGCGCATCCTTGCGATCGCCTCGCTTGAAAGGCGGGACTGTTCATCCACCGCATTGGTCTTTTCGCTCATGAGCATATGACAAGCCTCAACCAGGAGATTACCGAACTCCTCCATATTCAGGCAGCGCGAGAAGGTAAAGACATTGTAGACCTCATCCCATTGTTTCTCCTCACCCTTCCACTGGGCCATAAGCATGCGCAGCACCTCGTCTGCAAGGAGTCTTCTGGAAAGAATACTTGCATGTTCCTGCTGCATCGCATCGCAAAGCTCGCGGATGGCGCGCTCAGTTGCCTCCTGGTTTCCCATGCGGATGATTCTTTCCATGTTCCCGATATAGTGCTTGCGCATCTCTCGATATTGTTCCATATCCACCCTCTCCCTGGTCTCCCGGAAAAGCAGGATATGATCGTTATCCATGAGGAAACGGTTGTCATACGCATTATTTGCTTCTATATACGCCAGAGATCCGATCATGAGGTCCGTATGATGCCAGCTGACAGCAACTACAAAGGCGTCGCAATGCCGTCTTCCGATCGTCAGGATCTCCTCATAGGCTGTATATAGCCGTTCCTCCGTCTGAGAAAAGAGCAGCATGACCTGCTGGTTGGTGTTGAAGAGCCGAATTGCATATCCATCAAGATCCTCGGAAGAGTGCACATACGCTAGGATTTCCTGAAGAGCTGCCTGCTCATTGGTATCCGAGTGGCTGCCGAGAATGCCTACCATATAGCAGTTGCTCAGTTGGATCTCCGCTCCTTGGGCCGCCTTTTCCAGTTCGCTGACATCGGCAAAGCCGCTGCGCAGCATGACGCGGACGAAAGAATTCTTCCTGAGCTCCAGGGTATCCTCCTTCATACTCCGAGTGTTTTCCACCAGACTGCGCACACCACTCTCAATCACGTCCATGTCGTAGCGCTCGCTCTGCTGTTCGTTTTGCAAAATGGAGCTGATTGAGCTCACCTGACGCAGCATGCGCCGGGATACAAGGTAGAGAACCAGTGCCGTTGGGATGCAGCATAATAGCAACATACCGAGAATACCGGACAGTCCTCCGCGTTGCATAGCGGAGTACACCTGCATAGTTTGCAGTGTTATGTATGTGAAACCACTCGGGCTTTCTCGCTGTGTCAGGAGATAACGTGTTCCGTCCAGCCTTACCTGCCTCTGCCCTTCTCCGGATGCTGTCTCCCGCAGCAACTCTGCCTCAGGAAACAGGGGCCCTTCTCCTCGAGACGCGATCACCTTCCCGTCATACAGCAGATAGGTGCTTCGCCCACCCTCCGTCTCCGCAAGAAGGGAATCATAGGATGTCCCAGGAATGATGAAGAGCAGGAGCGTGGAGAAGTCCGGCGGCACAGGCAGAATATACAGACTTCCCCTCGGGTCTGTACTGTAGTAACGGTACATCTCCCCATCAATTTCGCCCTCCGGTACCACGAACAAACGCCGCTGTGGGCTCTTTAGGATATCTCGCAGAGAAGATGGCTGAATGTGTTCAAAGAGAAAGCCCTTGTTGCAGAACGCGTCCAGTTCAAGGGAGGTAATATGGTTGAACAGATAATGGTCCTTCTGATAACAGCTGAACAAGACTGTATAGAATTGGTTGACTGATCGATACTGGTACAGCTGTTCCTTAAGTTGTGCACTCTTGACAGGTGTCTCCCCCAGAAGAAACTGTGCATTGCCGGAAAGTTCCATCTGGGTGGCAATATCCTTGAAGATCTGCAGTTCATTTTCATGGCTGCGCTGTACCCCAGAAAGATAGATCTCCTGCTTGTCCAGAAAATCGTGGTAACTGGTGGAGGAGAAATACATGCCAAGATATACGCCCAGAATGACAGCCATGAACATCACCGCCACCGAAATGGCAATCAGGTGATGCAGCAAATTCCCTGTCCGACGCCTTTCCCGGCCTTCCCCTCTCATCTTGGTTCCCCCAGTTCCAGGTCTATATAAGCTATTGTCACTGCTTGGATTGTACCATGAAGTTTTATGTCGGTCAAAGAAAGTGATCTCCGAGAAGCGCCCGCGTCATACTGACAGAGCATTCACATGCTCGTCTTTCCTCAATCTGCATCATCTTGCCAGTTTTCAACTCATTTCTATTCCATCTTCGCCTTCTTCCGCTACTCACACACTTTCGATGACATCCTGCAAAGGAAGCTGTCAGTCCGTTTCCTCATATGGAAAATGGCTACTGATACAACAAGATCAACTGCGATTACAGCCAAAAAACTTCTGCAAATATAACCAATTCCTGATACAATGAAGCAGGCTAAATGCCACATTATGCAATGCCTTTTCCCTTTCCTTCTGTTTACAGCGACCAGGAGAATGTGGAAGTTGTAGCTTATGTACCAGAGCAGAGAGGAGTGTTTCCCATGAGCCTGAGTGCAAAGGCGGCTGTTTCAGTCATGCAGCTGATCAAGCGGCTTCACCTGCTTCCGCCCGTCCGTGACCTTGACACCGAGATCGCCAGGGCAAAAAAGTACAACCAGCGAGCCTGCTATGTGGAGCCCAAGGACCGCAAAGCGCGCTATGCGACCGAAACCATCGGAAACTATCCGGTGCTTGTCATGACCCAGCCCGATGCCTCCCATCAAAAGGCCCTTCTCTTCCTGCATGGTGGCGGCAATAAGGATACCTGGAAGCCCGAGGTCTCCATCGCCAGAGATTACGGGAAACGCTCTGCCATGGACGTGTTCTATCCCCTCTATCCGCCGTTTACAGAAGCATCCGTGACAGTCACAGCAGACTTTCTCTATCAGGTGTATGAGGAGGTTGCCCGGCGGTATGGCGCCGAGAACGTCGCAGTCATTGGCGGCTCCTACGGAGGTCTCCTCGCCATGCAGCTCCTCACCTGGATCAACAGGGACGGTCAACGCCTGGAGATGCCTGGACTGCTCATCATGAATTCGCCCTTCGCACTTCCAAAGACACCAGCGGAGTGGGCCTTGGCAGAATCCCTAGAACAGAACGATTTTCTTGTTCCGCCGGGGGCGCTTCGCCTGATGCAGGAAGGCATACTGCGCGCGGATCCCCACACGCCTGACTATGCTCTCTACCCTGACGATATGGATTTTCACCGCGCACCCGAAACCTATGTCTTCTACGGCGAGGAATCCTGCGCCTGTGTCGCCGATGCGATTTCGCACTCCTTTGCACGAGACGGCGCACCCCTGCACATGCACACAGAGCCCGGCATGATGCATTGCTATGCATGTGTCCCGGTGTTTCCGGAGAGCAAGCGGGATTATGCCCGACAGATCGCGCTGCTTCGGGATCTTCCTCCCCGGAAGTAACGCAAGCATGTCCCATTGTGCCAAACCGTTGCAGCCCTCCGGCTTTCTGCCAGAGGGCTGCATGCGTATATACAGCGTCCTAAAGCAGGCATGCAATCTCACCTGCATGTACCCGCTGCGCAACGGAAAAGAAGTCCGCCTTCCATGTTGCAGAAGATCGGACTTCTTTGAACTTATTCTATGCGGCCCTTTGCATCAGAAGAAAAAACCTGACCCCAAATCGTCATAATCTTCGGCAAGTGAAACAAATCCCTCGACATCCTCTTTCCAGCTATCGGTGAGTGTCGCATACTCTTCCTTCGTAAGCTTGCCCAGATCTGTCATGCATTTGAAGAACTTCTTCAAACTCGCACACAGCTGTTTGGTGGACTCCGGTGTAGCCCACATGCACTTGCGGATAAAGAAGTAGCCGACAAAATCAGCGTAATCCAAGCAGACGTCAAAGAGTTCAAGCGGCTGGGTACTGTCCTCCATCTCATGATAGCGCACAGTATAATCGATGAGAAACAGCTCGATATTACTTACATGCCGTCGCTTTGTTTGGAGTGAAAGCGTCCCTTTATTCAATTCTTCACAGAAAAGATCGATATAAGGACCCATTTCCTGTTCCACCTTTTTTCCCCAATCCTCGAAGTCCATTTCCATTCCGCATTCCTCCTTGTAGACCGCAATAGCCTGTTTATGCTTCTCTTTGCAGTGAAACCCTTTTGCTTCCCTGTCTCACAATGTCTGTGACATGGCTAGTTTCCGGTTTTTGTAGTCCCCGTCGCCCGTGACCTCACGGATCACCCGGATATCGTCCGGCAGCTCCGCATCAAGCACGTGCGTGTACTGGAAGAGCACTGCCCTGTCCGCGGAGAAAGGATAGACATCCACCTCGTACCTGCAGTCACGATAGACAAAACGGTACTTGGTCTTGCGCACGGAATGCATGCTGGAATCTGATTCCATCAGGTAATTGACGTAGACCTTCTCCGAGATCGGCTTTTCGGTCACCCACTTGGTGCCATCCTCCAACGTATGCTTCTCAGTGTAGAAGTAGAGGTAATCCTCCCCGTTCTTCTGCTGGCGTACCCTGCGCTCCACGCCCGGCTTGGTGACAACCAGATAGGTCTGCATCATATCGAGCGCAACCGCGTTGCGCGTCTTCACCAGTGAAGTAAGGTCGGGCATCTCAATGAGGAACTTGCGCTTGTCCACCATAGGCTCCGGTTCGCCTAGAATCCGGTAGATTTCCCGAATGGCGTTGTTCATCTTCTCATCGAAATCGACAGAGTTGTCGATAATGCGCAGATTCGGATGTCCGCTCCATGCACGCAGTGTCCGGTCATCCATCTCCCGGGCATATTCCAGGGATTCGGTGCGCGCTTCATTGGCCAGATCATAGGCAAACTCCGCCCCTTTGGCGCACGTCACCAGATGAATCACCGCGTCATAACCCGCGAGTACTCTGGCCTCCGTCCTCCCGTCAAAGCGGGAGAGGACCTGCGCAAACTCCTCGTCGGTGATATACGCCTTGTCATCCATAAGCGCACGGTCATAGATGATAAGGATGTTCTCCTCCGGCACGACCTGCGCCGCATCCAGCGCCAGCTTTTCCTTGTGGATCTGGTCCGCAATCACAAAGTCCTGAAAGGCGAGCATGCTCATGCAGCCGCCGAAGGGGCGGATACCGAAGCCGGAAATCAGCTCCGTGGCGGTCTCCGGGATCGTGATCACCCGCCAGCCGTCCTCCTGCTTGAACTCATGGAGAATCCGGCTGATGAGCGTGGTCTTGCCCGCCGCGGGTCCGCCGGTGAGTACAATGCGTGTAATCCTCTTGCTCATGCTCATGCCTCCTTGTCGTCCAGGGGATAGAGAAAATCATGCAATGACTGCACAGAAGCAAAATACCAGTCGCAGTTTGCCTGCATGAAGCGCCGTATGACCTCGATATCGTTCGCCCAGCCCGCCGCTGCAAACGGCACGCCGGCAGTTTTCGCCATGTCATAGCCGGGCTTGAGATCGTCCACCACCAAAAGCTGCGACGGAGAAAAGCCGAAGGTGTCCATAATCTGCTCCAGCGGCCAGGGATTCGGCTTGCGCTTCTCCCTCGGGCACTCCCACCCGAAGACCAGATCGGGCTCGGGAAGCCCGTTCTCCCGGTAGTCGCGCAGAATGTTGTCCCTGTAGGAGTGGGAAACGACGCACAGCTTACCGCCCTCGGCCTTATGTCTTCTCAGGATCTCGCGCATCCCAGGATAGACCGAAGGCACATGCGACTGAACGAAGGTGTTCCAGAAGTCCTGCTCGTGGAGCATCTGCTCCTCGCTCATGCCAACCTCGTCGCGAAAAAACGGAATCACGCCGGGATCAAAGTTCTTGACGATGTACTCCTCCAGGGTGCACCTGTAGTCAGGAAAATACTGCTCACAGTACGCCACAAAGCTCGGATAATGCAGTGTTGCCGTGGAATTGACCACCGTGTCGTCATGGTCCATGACCAGACAGGGAAAGCGCATGCACTTCCACTCCTCTCTCCCGTACAACTGGGATTGTAGCGCATCAGGTCTGCGTTGACAATTGTCCGAGAAAGAGTGCACGCTTTCGCATCGCCATCTCCTCATGCCGCTCCAGATAGACCGCGATGTTGCTCACATTGGGCTGCCGCTCAATATGCCCCTCCTCGGGAAAAACGCGCTTGGAGATCCCGCCCGCGCCGAAGGCCAGGATATGGGTGTTCTCCTCCATGATGTCCACATTGTACAGGCACGCGTGCCCGGGAATCGCATAGCCGACATTCTCCAGGTTGCCCGCCATGTACTTCTGTCGGTAGAGATAATAGGGGTGCATGCCGAGACGGGAGGCCGTCTCCCTGCCCATGTCCACCATATCGCTCGCAACGCTTCCCTCAGGCAGCTGCCAGTTTTCCACCTGCAGCCGGCTCGTCCGCTTGATGGCCAGCGTGTGCACCGTCAGGCTCTTCGGCCTGAGCGCAAGGGCCGCATCCATGGTGCGCCGAAAGCTGTCCAAGTCCTCCCCCGGAAGCCCAGCAATAACGTCCATGTTGATATGTCCGATCCCGGCATCGCGGGCCATGGCGTAGGCCTCCACGACCTGGCGAGCAGTATGCGCGCGCCCGATGAGGCGCAGGGTTTCATCGTTCATCGTCTGGGGATTAATGGAGATTCGCCCGATCCCGTGTGCGCGAATCTCCTCCAGCTTGCCCGCGCTCAGCGTATCAGGCCTCCCCGCCTCCACCGTATATTCCGAGGCCCCGGGAAAGCAGCGCATCGTCTCATCCAGCAAACGGATGAACTGCTTTTCGCTTAGCGAGGTCGGCGTGCCTCCGCCTATGTAAAGGGCGCGCAGCTGTTTTCCCGTGTCACGGAGCAGCGCTGCCCCGGCCTCCATCTCCGAAAAAAGGGCCCGGAGATAAGGCTCCACCAGCCTTCCGTCCCCGATCTCCCCCGAGGAAAACGAGCAGTAGGTGCAGCGTGTGGTACAGAACGGAATCCCGATATAGACATCCGCGAACCCATCCGCGGGCGGGGGCAGCAGCTGCTGGGAGGCGACCGTCTCCCGCAGGAGCGCCGCCTTGCCGGGCAGGATATCGAATTCCTCTACAAGGTGGGATCCCGCCTCCTCCATGCTCATGCCTGCCTCCAGCGCCTCATAGAAGAGGTGCGTCGGCCGGATGCCGGTCATGGAGCCCCACGGGGGATGGATCCCCGTCACGTCCCGGAGCAAGCTGTAGAAGGTCTGCCGGCAAAGTCTCCGGCAGGCCCGCTTGCGGTGCAATTCGCGCAGCCGCTCCTCCGGGTGAGACGGAACGGGCACGGCAAGCCTGGCCTCTTTTCCTTTTCCCCGAAAAGTGCAGACATACTGCCCTTCCCGCTCCTCCATGGTGTAGGTGAAGGTGCTGTCCTCCACCAGACGATCGGGCACACCGAAGAGCTGCGTGAGATGATGCAGGTCCAGACTGATCGTCTCCAGATACTGCGATGGATTTGCCACGTTGTTGCCTCCCCCGGCACGCGTTATGTCTCGTCAGGCTGCTGCCCGTCGTGTGCCTTCCAGGCACACGGCAGAAGGCGCATGTCGGTAAAAACCGCGGTAAAGCTCGAGTCCTCCGGACTGCAGGCATAGATCCCGAACCGCACCTCACCCGCGCCCTCATGCATATGGCACACACGCATCTGCGCAAAATGTTCCCCGTCCCGGGAGCATTCGATGCAGTAGTCGTCCTCCCTGCGGCTGAGGCGGTACCACATGACCTTCTCGTCCGCGGGAATCTCCGTGGTCGCCCAGTCCGAGTAGCCGTGATTGGTCACCACCGACCCCAGGTGCTGGAAGACTGCATTTTCGTATTCCACAGAGGCCTTGAGCCAGTTCTCGCTGTCCAGGTACATGACGATGCCGCACTGGTCAAACCGGTGATGGCTCCCCGAAAAATCGGTTTTCACGACAAAGGAAAAGTACTTTTCCTCCGTGCTGATCTGCAGCGCCGGCGCGTTATCGTTGCGGAAATGATAGTACGTGCGCTGCCACAGGTCCGTGTGCGGCTCCGTCGTGATCTCCACGCGGTCCTTCCCGATCTCAAAGGCAGCGGGCTTGCGTGTCCATTCCATCCTGTCCAGATTCAGTTCCATTTTCTTTCTCTCTTTCGTTTCAGCGTCCGTGGGACGTCTTTCTTTTCGTTTCCCGGGATGTCAGTCCGTTGCATGCAGCGTATCCCACACCACAAGTACGACGCCGAGCACCATCACCGGGAAAGCCCGAAGGGACCGCGCATCCCTCAGGAAGAAAAAAAGAATGACCTCTTCCACAAAGGCCGTCATCGCATAGCAGACACGATGAGAGCCATGTCCAGAGCATACACACCGGCTTTTCCCCGATCTGTATCCCCTTTTCCTTCACTCCAGGGCTTCCGCGATCGCCTCCGCCTTCGTGAGCGGAACCCAGTGGCTACCGGCAAAGATGTCCGCATCCACGCCCACCAAGGTGTCCGCGAAAGCGCGCGCAAGGACCGGGTCCCGCTGCGAATAATTCGGGAACGGTCCGCTTGTCGCATCGCCGTAGAGCAGCGTGCGCTCGCCTGGGAGATAGATCAGGGTGGCATCCTCCGTGTGCGGCGACGGCGCCTGAAAAAGATGCACCGGGCAGTCCCCCGCATCCAGGTCCATCGCTCCCTCAAAGGTTAGATCCGATGTTTTGACAACGATCGGCTCTCCCTCCACATATTCCCTTGCAATGCTCTCATGCATCGAAAGAAACCAGGCCCTGCCCCGGCTTTCCACCTGCTTGGCAAAGTCGCACAGCGCCTCATTGGTACGGCGGTTGCACAGCGTCAGGCCGTGCACCGCATGCATTCCGAAGGTGTGATCCCAGTGCCAGTGGGTGAGCACGGTAAGCGCTGGCAGCGCAAGTCCCGCCTCCTCCAGTGCACGGTAGAATGCCCGTGTATGCGCGCCCGAGTGCCCGGCGTCGACCGCAAGGGACCATCTGCTTCCCCGGATATAGAAGAGATTGGGTCTGTCGCGTGCCTCCTCAAAGGGATAATACCAGATCCGCTCCGTGAGTCGCTTGAGCTCCATGCTTCCGCCCTTTCTTCCTTCAAATCTTGCAAAGAACCACCCGGATCTTCTCCTCGCAGGGAAGCATTACCTCCAGGGTAACCTCCGGATGTGCCTTCGCATAGTCCTCCAGTACGGTCTGCAGGTTCTCCCCGGACGCCATGTAGTCCCGGACAATCTCCTCGTCCGGCCTTCCGAGTCTGCGCATGAGCATCGCGGACACCATTCCGGTTCGGTCCTTGCCCACCGCGCAGAAATACATGACCCCCGTCTTCGCCCCGAGGATGGTCTCCACGATGCGCTCCATGCTGTCATCGACCATCCGCAGGTACCCGTCCACCACATCCTCCACCGATTGTGGGACCCGGTTTCCGCCCGTCACCGGCATGTGCAGGCAGGTAAAGCCCGGCACACCCTCCAGACAGCAGGGCTGGGCGGTCGCCTCCGCTTCGCTGCGAAGGTCCACAAGCGTTGTCACGCCCCGCGCACGCAGCCACCGGATCTCGTCCCCTGTGAGGTGCAAGGGAGCATCACTGCGGATCAGTCTTTCCCCGCTCCCCGGGAGAAAACGCGTGTTGTGTGTGGACGCAAATAAAGATGCCATACGCTTCCCTTTCCCCGCCCGTCAGCCGTGTCCGCCCAGCACATGACAGGTCTGAAGGTACGGCCTAAGCTTCTCCAGACTCTCCCGCATCTGCGCGCTGCTGCCTCCCGGAAGATCGGTGCGGCCTATCCCCATGGCCATGACGGTATCTCCGCTAAAGAGGAGGCTGCCCTCCTCATCCTCCAGAAGATAGCACACCGAGCCCGGGGTATGGCCGGGAGTATGCAGGACCGTAAAGGTCAGTCCCGCACAGGTCATCCTGTCCCCCTCCGCGACATAGTCCGTCGCGTCCGGGCCCTCCGTTGTCTCCCCCATGAGCATCCATCCGGCATTCTTCCGGCTGTCGTGGAGCATGGGCGCATCCAGGGCATGGATGTATACGCGGGTCCCGGGCTCACACAGCGCCTTCGCCCCGCCGATATGGTCAAAATGTCCATGCGTAAAAAGGATGGCATCCAGTTTTCTGCCACCCTTTGCTTGCACTATGCGCTCCGGCTCATCGCCGGGATCGATCACCAGACAGTCATCGCGACCGTCCAGGGCGAGGAGATAGCAGTTGGTCTGGATCGGACCTACCCGAAGCCGGGTTATCTGCAAGCCCTGCATGCCTCTTGCCGCCTTTCTGTGCCGATTAAAACTGTTTTTCCGAATCCATGAGAAGGGTCACCGGGCCGTCATTGACCATGGAGACCTTCATGTCGGTCTGAAAGACTCCTGTCTCGACCTGGATCCCTACATCCCGCCAGGCCTTCACCAGCATCTCATAGAGCCGGTTGGCCTCCTCGGGGCGCGCTGCCTCGATAAAGCTCGGCCTGCGCCCTCCGCGGGCATCCCCGTAGAGCGTAAACTGGGAGACAGCCAGAATCGCACCGCCCACATCCCGAAGCGACCGGTTCATCTTTCCCGCGTCATCCTCAAAGATGCGCAGGTTCGGGACCTTCTCGGCCATATACCGGACATCCTTCTCCGTGTCGCGCACGCTCACCCCTATGAGCACCATGAAACCATGGCCAATCCTTCCCGTCTCCACACCCTCGGAGCGCACCGTGGCCTCCGAGACCCGCTGTACCACGCAGCGCATGTTCTGCCTCCTTCAGCCGGTAATACGGAATACGTCTATGACATCACTGCGCCGCTGCAGCTGGCGGATCACACTGTCCATCTGCTCGCGCGACTTGACCTCCAGCACCAGACGGATGGTCGCAAGCTTGTTCTTGTCGGTGCCCGAGGAGGAATTGCGGATCGGGACGCCCATGCCCCCGATAAATGTGGTGACCTCTCCCAGAAGCCCCACATGGTCATAGGCCATGACCTTGATGGACACGCAGAAGCTGCCCGTGTCCGTGTTCGCCCAGGCGACCTTCACCTGGCGTTCCTTGTCAGCCTGCTGGGCATTGGCACACTCCGCCTTGTGCACGGTCACACCGTGCCCGCGGGTAATGTAGCCCACGATATCGTCCCCCGGGACCGGGGAGCAGCACTTGGCAAACCGGACAGGGATATCCATGTCCTCGTTGCCCTCCAGGAAGACGCCGTTGGAGATCTTGCCCGGCGCCGGGGTGTGGCTCTCCTCCACCTTCGGGACCTGCGGCTCCCTGGCCTTCTGCTCCTCCATGAGACGGGAGACCACATAGCTTGAGGACATGCCGCCGTAGCCGACCGCCCCGAAGATGTCCTCCAGCTCCTGGAAGCCGTACTTGCGCATCAGGCCCTCATAGTATTCGGGCTTGAGGAGCTCACTTAGGACGGCACCGCGCCGCTTGCACTCGTGCTCGACCATGCTGCGGCCGATCTCGATGTTCTCTGTCCGAAGCTCCTTTTTGAGGAACGCGCGAATCTTGCTCTTGGCCTGCGCCGTCTTACAGATCCGCAGCCAGTCCGTGCTCGGGCCCTTGGAGTTGGCGCTGGTCATGATCTCCACGCGGTCGCCCGTCTGAAGCTCTGTGTCCAGCGGCACAATCCTGCCGTTGACCTTTGCGCCCACGCACTTGTTGCCCACGGCAGAGTGGATCGCATAGGCAAAGTCCAGGGGCGTCGCACCTTTGGTCATGGAGATGACGTCACCCTTGGGGGTGAACAGGAAGACCTCCTCGGCAAAAAGGTCGGTCTTGAGCGTATCCACGAACTCCTTGGAGTCGCGGGTATCGCTCGGCCAATCCAGGATCTGGCGCACCCAGTACAGCTTGCTGTCCAGATCGGAGGCGCTTCCGCCGCCCTCCTTGTAGCGCCAGTGCGCTGCAATGCCGTATTCCGCCACGCGGTGCATCTCCCAGGTGCGAATCTGTACCTCAAAGGGGAAGGGCATCTTGCGCCCGCCGACCACCGTCGTATGCAGGCTCTGATACATGTTGCCCTTGGGGACGGAAATATAGTCCTTGAAGCGCCCGGGAACCTGGTTCCACAGGGTATGGACGATGCCGAGCACCGCATAGCAGTCCTGGACCGAGTCGACAATGACGCGAATGGCAATCAGGTCATAGATCTGCTCAAAGGGCTTGTTCTGCAAGACCATCTTCTTGTAGATCGAATAGAAATGCTTGGGCCTACCGTCCACATCATAGTGGATATGGTTCTCGTCAAGCTTATCGGAGAGCTCGGAGATGACGGTGCGGATGTTCGCCTCGCGCTCGGCGCGCTTCATGCCGACCTTCTGCACCAGCATCTGGTAGCCCTCGGGATCCAGATAGCGCAGCGAAAGGTCCTCCAGCTCCGTCTTGATCGCGTAGACGCCCAGGCGGTGCGCAAGCGGGGCATAGATATCCAGCGTCTCCCGCGCAATCGCCTTCTGGCGGTCCGGCGCCTGGAAGCGCAGCGTACGCATGTTGTGCAGGCGGTCCGCAAGCTTGATGAGCACGACGCGGATGTCCTTGCTCATGGCCAGGATCATCTTGCGCAGGCTCTCCGCCTGTGCCTCCTCGCGGTTGGCAAAGTTCAGCTTGTTGAGCTTGGTGACACCGTCCACGAGGGTGGCGATCTCATCGCCGAACTCTCTGCGGATGTCCTCCAGCTCAATATCCTTGCAGTCCTCCACCGTGTCATGCAGAAGTCCCGCCGCAATGGTGGGCGGATCAATCATGAGCTCGGTGAGGATGCTCGCAACAAAACAGGGATGGATGAAGTACGGCTCGCCGCTCTTGCGCGTCTGCCCCGCGTGCGCCTTCTCCGCAAAGTGGTACGCCTTTTCCACCACCTGCCATCCGTCGCCCGGATTATACTTTTTCACCCTGGCCAGCATCTGGTCCAGCGGCATCTCCTCAAAAACGGTAAACATACGTCTTCACCCCTCTTCCTTCTCCCTTGCGTATGTTCCCTCAGATGGTGTTCAGGCAGCGCATGATCGGCGTTGCCATGGGATCGGCCCGGCTTCCCGAGATCACCCTCGCCGCAAACGGCTCCAGAATCACCTCGGCCAGGCCGCATTCGTGCAGCGCCTCCAGGGCCACAAAGACCCGCTCTGGCATATCGCGGATCATGTCCGCAAGAAACCGCACTTGGATTTCCGCCGTAACGGAATGCTCCCTGAGCTTGACAAAGACCTGCCGCAGCTGCTCTACGGGCATGGGGAGGGCGCGCAGGTAAGCCCTGAGCGCATCCCCGGGCATGGCCTGAAGCTGTGCCCTGGGGCACATCGCGTGCACCGCCTCGGCCTCGCCCGGAAGGACGCAGCCGTCGGCGAAAATCACAGTCTCCCATACATCCCGAAGCCTGTCGTACTCCGGGCACACCACCATCGTGGTGAACGGTCGCGGATCTTCGATCCGCCCGAGCGCCACATCCGCCTCCACACGGGAGGCAATATCCCGGGCCGCGCTCTCGGTGTGCACGATGAGGAGGGTGCCTCGCACAGGAATTCCCGTCAGAGCCCGCCTTCCTTCTACCTGCACACGCTCCGGAATCGTGATTTCTTTCGACGTAAGCGAGCGCAATTCCTGCAAGAGATGGGGGAAAATCAGGAGGGCCTCCGGTACGGCTGCCACCCCCTGCGCCCCGCGGATGCGGTCAATCTGCAGCTGCGGTTTGACGACGCCGCGAAACTCGTTTCGCTGGGGAGAAAACAGGCAGTCGATCCGGCCCAGCGCCGTGCCGGCCAGTTTCCCCTGCCGAAACGCAATCCCGTCGCGCACCTCCCCGCCCCCAGCCAGGGAGAGTTTGAGATGGGCGGCATCCTTGCCCACCGCCTGCGCGTGCTGGACCATTCCGTCCCGAAGCAGGAAGACCGGCGCCGGGTTTCCAAACCCGGTGGGCTCCATCCGGCCAAGCTCCTCTATGAGGTCCAGCGTCACCTCGCCCAGCCCCAACTGCTCGTCATAGTAATCAAAGGGGATAAAGCACTGAGGATCGCAGCTTTCCCGGATATAGAGATTGAGCCTGCGGCGAAGCTCCGGGACCAGAGTGGGGTCCATGGTCAGGCCCGCAGCCTGCTCATGCCCGCCAAAGCGCTGAAAGAGGTCGGCGCAGCGGGTCAACAGCGCATGAATATTGACGCCCGGGATGGAGCGGCAGCTGCCGACAGCGCGATCTTCCAGATGGCTCAGGACGATGGTCGGCATATGATAGTCCTCGCAGATCCTGCCGGCCGCAAGCCCGATGACCCCGGTGTTCCATTCCTCACCCATCACGACAATGGCCAGGTCCTGCCCAAAATCCACCGTCTCGCTGAGCTTTGAGCGCACGCTGTCTATGATCTCGCGCTGCATTTCCTGACGAAGGCTGTTATTCTCCTCCAGGTGCTTGGCGATGAGGGAGATTCTCGCGTCATCCTCCCCCACCAGGAGCTCCACGCACTGTCCGGCATCCTCGAGCCTGCCGCCCGCATTGATGCGCGGGGCAAGGCGGAAGGCCACCTGACTGCTTGTCATAGGGAGGGTACAGCCCACTCGCTCCATCATCTCTTTGAGCCCCGGCCGCAGCCCTTTCTCCATCTCACGCATCCCGAAGGTCACAATGACACGGTTCTCATCAATGAGCGGGACCAGGTCCGCGACCGTGGCCAGGGCAGCAAGGTCAATGACCTCCATGACCCCGTCCATACCGAGCATGGCCTGCACGATCTTCATCGCGACCCCCGCCCCGCAGAGCCTACGGAAGGGATAGTCCCCGCACAGAGGGTTGAGGATCGCATCGGCCCCGACCGGCTCCTTGGGCAGCTGATGGTGGTCGGTGACAATGACATCCATGCCCAGTTCCTTGGCCAGGCGGACCTCCTCATGGTTGGTGATACCGCAGTCGACTGTAATGAGCAGCGCATGGTCCTTGGCGATCTCCCTAACAGCGTCGCAGTTCAGGCCATAGCCCTCGCTGTGGCGGCTGGGGATACGGTAATCCGCCTTTGCGTGAAGGCGCCGAAAGAGGGTGAGCATGACGGAGGTGGCGCTCACGCCGTCGGTGTCATAGTCCCCGTAGACCTGAATGCGGTGGCCCGATGCGATATGGAACTGAATCAGGCTTACGGCCTTCTCCATATCCTGCATGAGGAAGGGATCCCACAATTGGTCCAATGTGGGCGAAAGGAAGCGCTCCGCCTTCTCCTGGGTATCCACTCCGCGGCTCCTGAGCAGATGGCTCACCACCCGCGATACGCCCGCAAAGTCCCCTCCGCTCACACCTCCGCGCGGTCTGAATTGCAGCATGTCCTATCACCCTTCCTGTATGGCAGCAAATATGACAGCAAAAACGGCAAAGGGAGGAATCCGCAGTTGGATTCCTCCCCGATCTTTTCCAGGGAATTATGCCCGGACGGCCGAAGTCTTCTTGGCACCCTTTTTGCGGCTGGAGATGCGTTCATCCAGCAGTGCCCAGGTGTAGCCGTTGATCATGTTGGCGGAGTACACGCCGGAGAGGATACCGACGATGATGGGCAGTGCGAACTCCTTGATGGAGGAAACGCCCATGACATACAGCGCCACGATGGTGATGAGGGTGGTGATGGTGGTGTTCAGCGTACGGCCAAGGCATTCCTTGACAGAGCGGTTGACCACATCCACACGGTCGGCAGACGGGGTCTTCTTCACGTTCTCACGGATACGGTCGAAGATCACGATGGTGTTGTTGATGGAGTAGCCGACGATGGTCAGCATGGCCGCGATAAAGGTGGAGTTCATCTGCACGATGGAGCGCAGCAGCACCATGAAGGCGAGCATCATGAGCACGTCGTGGATCAGACCCAGCACAGCGGCCAGACCGGAGGACAGGTCAAAGCGGATGGCGATGTACACGAGCATGAGCGCGGAGGCGATCAGCACGGACCAGAAGGCGTTGGCCAGAAGGGTACGTCCGGCGACAGGGCCGACGTAGTTGACTTCGCCGCTCTGCTGGACATCCGGATACTTCTCGGAGATGCCCTCCACAAAGCGCTGCTGGATGGTCTGCACATCCTCGGTGGCGATATCCTTGATGCGGATATTCACTTCGTCGCGGTTGGCACCCTGCACGGTCACGGCCGCGTTGATGCCCATGGCGTTAAAGACTTCCTCGACATCGGCCTGGACGACTTCCTTGCCCATGGTGTACTCCATGGCCATGCCGCCGGCAAAGTCGATACCTTCGTTGATGCCGTGACCGAACAGGCTCAGGATCAGGGCAAGAACAAAGATGCAGCAGGAGACGGTCAGACAGATCTTTTGATGATTCTTGATAGTCATTACTTCTCCTCCTCCTTTTTCACAGTGCAATAGAGCGCAGGCTTATTGATACCAATCTGCACGAACCAGTTCATGAGCAGACGGGTGATCACAAGCGCGGTGAACATGGACACGATTACGCCCAGCAGCAGGGTCTTGGCGAAGCCCTGCACGGAGCCCGTGCCGTAGATGAGAAGAACGATGGCAGCAATAAGGGTGGTCACGTTGGAGTCCAGAATGGCGCTCATGGCGTTCTTAAAGCCTGCGCGCACAGCGCTGCGGGCGGGACGGCCGGCGCGGATTTCCTCGTTGAAGCGCTCGTAGATGATGACGTTGGCGTCAACGGCCATACCAATGCCAAGCACGATACCGGCAAGACCGGGCAGGGTCAGCTGGATGCCGGGGATGACAGCGATGAAGAAGAACAGCAGCAGCATGTAGATGCACAGAGCCCAGGTGGCCACGACACCGTTCATGCGATAGCGGATGATCATGAAGAGCATGACCAGCAGAATGCCGATCATAGCAGCGCGGATGGAGGTGGAGAGTGCTTCGTCACCCAGGGTTGCAGACACGGTGTCCACCTTCTGCTGGGTCAGCACGAGCGGCAGGGCACCGGACTGGATCTGGGCCGCGATCGTACGTGCACGCTCCTCGGTGCCCATACCGTTGATGACACCGGAACCGTTGGGAATGGCGGACTGGACGGTCGGGCTGATGAGCAGCTCGTTGTCCAGATAGATGGCGATGGTCTTGCCGATGGACTTGGCGGTCATGTCGGCGAAGAGGGATGCGCCCTCGCCGTTGAGGGTGAAGGCCACCTGATGGTCGCCGTCAGAGTAGAAATAGGAAGCGGTCTGCACTTGCTTGCCGGTCATGAACTCATTGCCGTCCGGATCGCGGAAGGAGAGTTCGGCCGGAGTTCCGATGAGGTCCAGCACGGCCTGCGGATCGGTGACGTCCGGGATTTCCACACGGATACCGGAACCGTTGTTGATCTTCTGCACGGTGCTCTCGGGATAGCCCTTGTCGGTCAGACGCTGCTGGATAACGGCGATGGTGCCGTCCATAAGGGCGTCAAAGGAGCCTTCGATGTCGTCCGGCTTGACGGCCGAATACTCGACATACACGCCGCCGCGAAGGTCAAGACCCAGGGAGAGGGTTTCCGGCCAGGCTTCGGCATCGGTGGTGGGCATCCAGGGCAGCAGCTTATACAGTCCGCGGCTGTCCAGCGGCATACCGTTGAATCCAAGGTATCCGCACACTACGGTCAGCACCAGAAGGATGCACAGGCCGACAATCGCGCCTGTTTTCCTTGTAGAGCTTTTACGTTTGCTCATGTAGCATCTTCCTCCAGATTGTGATGTTTATGATGTTTGAATCCGTCTCGGGTGTCACCGCTTGGCTATCCCGGCACACCCTCGGGCGGGCACACCAGATACACCGTGCTGTGCCAGGTACGGCCCGTGAGCGGGGTGCCGTTGCGGTCCGACAGACACAGTATGGGAAGCACCGCGTCCCGCTCTGGCGTACGCCCCTCGGTGCGCGGGTCCTGCGATCGGACGGTGTCCTGCGCCGTGTCGGCCTCTGTCTGCGGAAGCCTGGCCACAAAACTGGCCCCGCCGCAGTCGGCCGGGCCATCCGTCACCTGGCTGTCCGGCCCTGCCACAAGTCCTCTGCCCAGAAGGAGAATGAGCGCAAAGAACGTCACGGCACAGCCGAGTACACGCAGACGGGACATGGCACCTCTCTCCTTCCGAAACGATTTTACCTGAAGGGAGATTATAGGGTGCCTTCCGAAATACGTCAAGGCAGAAGCG